>NZ_JBEZKP010000052.1:0-50034 GCF_040706335.1 Streptomyces sp. NPDC048389
GAACCATCGAGGGCAACCGCATGAAAGCCATGCCCGGAGTCTCTGGGTCTCTGGACCTTACGACGGCCCGTCCAACCCACGAACAAGGTAGGACCACATGACCCACGCCGAGTACGACCAGCACGCCGCCGACTTCCTGCGCACCGTCCAGGCGGAACGCGCCGACCACACGGGCACGACAACCGCCGCCTGAGCCACTGTCGTACCCCTGTGCCACACTGCTCCCCGGCACTCGACTGGTCCCGGTCGACGCTTCACAACCGGCCTGCCTCGCCACTGTCGAGGCAGGCCGGCCGCGTTCCTGCTGGACAAGATCGGCCGTTAGCGTGAACATGGAGCCAGTAGCACACCTGTGCCCATAGCTACCCTGCGCCGTAATCGCCGGGAGTCGCGCCCCGGCACCGCAGCCCCGGACCACCCAGGCCCGGGGCTGCGGTACGTCACGAACGGGGGGGTGCACGTGGCCGAGCAGCTCTACAACGGCACCCAGGCCGCCGAACTCGCCACCACCTGGCGCCGCATACGCAGCGCCGACGCCGCCGCCGTCACCCGCCCCGCCATCTGCAACTGGCGCACCCGCGGCCACCTCCCCGTCGCCGGCCTCGACGAACACGGCCGCCCCCTCTACCGCCTCGCCGACCTCGCCCACGCCGAAAAAGCCACCCGCCCCCGCGCACTGCGCCTCGTCGGCATCACCACCCCATAGCCCCCGCTGCCCGGCGATGGGATCGGAGAGATCTCCTCGTGCGGGGGTAACCGCCCTCCGTGAGTGCTAGCGGCGTCCGGGCAGCGGGACCGAACACTCCGTCACAGACCCATCACAAGAGCCCCATACGCGCCCGTAGGCACGCGGGCCACCACCAGCCTGGCCGGATGCGATTCCGACACACCACCGCGCTCACCGCGGCCGCACTCCTCACCCTCACCGCCTGCAGCAGCGGCGACGGCAAGCCCCTCGACACGAGCGCCGCAGTCATGTGCGAGGACTTCGTCAAGCAGCGCCTCAAGTCCCCCGGCACCGCCGAGTTTCCCGGCGTCATGGACAGCGAGTACGCCAAGACCACCGTCCTGAGCGACACCAAGCCCTGGAAGTACAAGGTCGTCGGTGTGGTCGACAGCCAGAACGGGTTCGGGGCCACCGTCCGCAGCAACTACAGCTGCACCGTGTCCACCAAGGACAACGACACCTGGACCCTCGACGACATGGACCTCACCCAACGCTGACCCATCAGACCACTCCCGGGGACGGAGTGGTGGGGAGAAAGCCGCCCGGGGAACCCACGCCCCGGGCGGTACCCCACCCACAGGAGGTGACCATGCCCTCCCGCGCGCCACGCCCCTGCACCACAGGAAGCTGCTCAGGCACGCCCGTGCAGGGCAGCGCCAAGTGCGCCGACTGCCTGGCCCGCTCACGCCGTGACCGCCCTTCAGCGACAGCCCAGGGCTACGACGCCGAGCACCGCGACCGCTTCCGCACGGGCGTCCTCGAGCGTGACCCCGCCTGCGTGTGCACCGAGCAGGGCCACAGCCACGGCTCGCCGTGCGGCGCGCGCAGCGAACAGGCCGACCACTACCCGCTGTCCAAGCGCGAGCTCCGCCGCCGCGGCCTGGACGAGCACCACCCCAACTACGGCCGCGGCCTCTGCGCCTCGTGCCACGCCAGGTCGACCGGGAAGCAGCAGCCGGCCGGCTGGGCAGCCGCACCCCGCGAGCCGGACGTCCCGCCGTTCTGACGGAGCGTGACGACGGTGACGGGGGGAGGGGGCCTCAAATTTCTGGCCCCGGGGACCCTCGGAACGCGGGGGGGAGCCCCCTCTCGCGCTGACGAAACTCCGGAACCGCCGTACCAGCGCGGCCGCCGTAACCGTGTGTGACCGACCGGGGGTGATCATGAGCAGGCCAGGGCGACCCAGCAAGCCGACGAACCTGAAGGTCCTGCACGGCGACCGCAAGGACCGGATCAACAACGACGAGCCGCAGCCCGACGCCGGCGAGATCCTCCCGCCCGGCTGGCTCAGCGACGACGCCCTCGAGGTGTGGGAGCAGTTCGCCGGCGACCTCGAGGCCAAGCGGGTGCTGACGCCGTGGGACACCGAGGCGTTCGCCAACTGGTGCGACGCCGTGGCCCGCCGCCGCGACGCCGCCGCGCACGTCGACGAGGAGGGCGCTGTCGTCGAGCTGCCGGTGTTCAACAAGAACGGCGAGGAGACCGGCCATCGCCGCGCGAAGAACCCGTGGCTCCTGGCGCTCGACGCCGCGGACGCCCAGGTCCAGCGCTACGGCGCCCGCTTCGGTCTCACGCCCAGCGACCGTGCGCAGCTGAAGATCCCCAACCAGGGCGAGGGGAAGGGCGCGGAGCGGCTGCTGTCCTGACGCGGGGAGGGCGCCATGGCTGCTCGGACCACCACCCGGCCCACCACCCGCAAGCCAGCCAAGGCCCGGCCCGCGCGGCGTACGCGCACCGTCCGCGTCGACCACCACAAGCGGTGGCGGCCCGCCAGCCGGCGCGGCGGCGTGTGCGGCTACACCCTCGACGGCAAGACGTGCACCCGGCGCGGCGCGCACTACTGCGAGCCCCGCGCGGACAAGGTCGTCGCGTTCTTCGCCGAGCTGCTCATCCACCCCGCCGGCGCGCTGGCCAACACCCGCTTCGAGCTCGCGCCGTGGCAGGAACACGAGATCATCCGCCCCCTGTTCGGGGAAGTGATCTGGTCGCAGCAGTGGGGGCGGTACGTCCGCCGCTACACCCGCGCCACGGTCGTCATGGGCCGCAAGAACGGCAAGTCCGCGCTGCTGTCCGGGATCGCTCTCTACATGCTGTGCGCGGACGGCGAGGAGTCCGCCGAGGTGTACGGCGCGGCCGCGAACACCCGCCAGGCGGGCAAGGTGTTCGAGCCCGCCACCAAGATGGTGAAGAAGTCGCCGGTGCTCGCCGAGCGGCTGACGCACATCAAGAACCAGCGGCGCCTGGTCGATGAGAAGACCGGCAGCCACTACGAGGTCATCCCGGCCGACGCCGATGTCGAGCTGGGCCACAACCCCCACGCGTTCATCCTCGACGAGGTCCTGTCACAGCCGGACGACTCGCTGTGGACGGCCATGCGCACGGCCGCGGGCGCCCGCGTGCAGCCGCTGATGCTGGCCATCACCACCGAGACCAAGGACGGCGCGTCGTTCGGCGCGGACTTCATCGACGAGGCCGACCGCGTCCTCGAGGACCCGGCCCGGGCGCCGCACCACTTCGTGTTCGTGCGCAAGACGCCGCGCACGGTCGACGAGCTCGAGCGGCTGTGGCGGCTGTTCCCCGCCCGCCCCGAGCTGCCCGTCTCGCTGGACCCGTGGGACGAGCGGAACTGGGCCTGGGCCAACCCCGCACTCGGGAACTTCCTGTCCATCGCGTCGCTGCGGGAAGAGGCCGAGGAAGCCAGCAAGAGCGCCGCGGCCGAGAACGGGTTCCGCCAGTTCCGGCTGAACCAGCGCGTCAGCCAGGTGACGCGCTGGATCTCGATGGACCTGTGGAACGCGTGCACGCGGGAGATCGCCCCTACACCGGACTGGGTCCGGGACCGGCTGAAGGGCGAGCGCTGCTGGGGCGGACTCGACCTGTCCAGCAAGTTGGACCTGACCGCGTTCACGCTGCTGTTCCCTGACGGCTCCGTGCTGTGGCGGTTCTGGGTACCGGAGTCCATCACCCCCGTCCTCAGCGACCACACCAACGGACGGTTCGAGGAGTGGGTGCGGGACGGCTGGGTCACCGAGACCGACGGCGACACGATCGACTACGACCGGATCTACGACGACATCGAGGCCGACCACAACGCCTTCAAGATCGTCAACATCGGCTACGACAAATGGTCGGGTGAGCCCGTACGGCAGGCGATCACCAAGCGCACGCGGCTGAAGATGATCGAGTCGGACACCACGTACCTGCGCATGACCGCGCCCATGAGCGAGCTCATGCGCCGCCTGAAGGCTTCCGAGCTCGCGCACTTCGGCAACCCCGTCGCGCGGTGGATGGCCGACTGCGTCGAGAAGAAGAGCCCCCGCGACGACCCGGACCGGCTGCGGCCGGTCAAGCCCGACCGCGACAAGACCGGCAAGCGCATCGACGGCATCCCCTCGCTGCTGTTCGCCGTCGACGGCGCGATGCGCGGCATGCCCAAGCCCAGTGTGTACGAGAGCCAGGGCATGGCCCTGTGACCCCAATCGGAGGTGACGGGTGGACCGGTGGGACGTCCTCGCGCTGCTCGGGATCGTGTTCCTCGGCTCAGGGCTGTGGCTGATCGCCCCGTGGCTCGGCCTGACCGTCGTGGGCGGCGCGCTCCTCGTCGTCGGCCTGGGCGGTTCCGTCTACGCGGAGAAGGCGGCCGCCCGCCAAGAACTCATCGACGCGAAGAGGGGCAGGTGACGCGCGATGGGCATGCTGCGCTCCGCAGTCCGCACGGTCGCCCGGGCCTCAGCCGGCCCGCTGTCCGGGATCGCCACCCCGGAGAAGTGGGTCGTCGACTGGTTCACCGGCAACATGGCCAACTCTGCCGGCGTCCGCGTCGACTACGACACGGCCATGATGTACGCGCCGTTCTTCGCCGGCGTCCGCGTCATCGCCGAGGACCTCGGCCTGCTCCCCCTGTTCCTCTACGAGCGGATGCGACGCGGCAAGCAGCGCGCCACCGGCCACCCGCTGTACCCGCTGCTGCACGACGCCCCCAACGACATGATGGGCGCAATGGCCTTCAAGGAGGCCCTGCAGGGCCACGCCATCACCTGGGGCCGCGGCGTCGCCTACGTCGTCACCCACGAACGCACCGGGGTCGTCGAGGAACTGTGGCCGCTGCGCCCGGACCGGGTGCGGATCAAGGTCCGGCAGATGGGCAAGGGCCGCGCCGAGCGGTGGGTGCAGTACCGCGACGACGAGAACGGCATCTACGCCAACCTCGCCCCGGGCGAATTCCTGTGCATCAACGGCCTCGGCGACGACGGCGTCACCGGCTACTCCGTCGTCGAGCTCGCCGCGAACTCCATCGGCCTGGGCCTGGCCACCGAGCACTACGGCGCCAAGACGTTCTCCAACGGCAGCGCGCCGGCCGGCGCGCTGACCCACCCGGAGAACCTGTCCCCCGAGGCGCGCAAGCGCATGGCGGACGACTGGGAGAACATCCACCGCGGCATCGACCGCGCACACCGCGTCGCGATCCTCGAGGAAGGCGTCACCTGGCAGGCCGTCGGCCTGCCCAACGACGCCAACCAGTTCCTCGAGACGCGCAAGCTCCAGGTCACCGACATGGCCCGCTGGCTCCGCCTGCCCCCGCACAAGATCGGCGACCTCGACCGGGCCACCTTCAGCAACATCGAAGAGCAGCAGATCGACTACATCAGCTCGGCGCTCAGCGCGTGGCTGACCCGCTGGGAACAGGCCATCCTCACCCAGCTGCTGCTGCCCGAGGAGCGGGCCCGCTACTTCCCCGAGCACCTGGTCGACGCGCTCCTGCGCGGCAACACCGCAGCCCGCTACGCCGCGTACGCGATCGGCCGCCAGTGGGGCTGGCTGTCCGCCAACGACGTCCGCGAGCGAGAGAACATGAACCCCGTCTCCGGCGGCGACGCCTACCTCGTCCCCCTCAACATGGTCCCCGCCGACGGGGGCCAGGCCGTCGAGGAGGACGACTCCCGCGCGGCGGTGCGCCGGTATGCCCGGATGCTGCGCGGCCGCGGCATCAACGCCCGCGAGCGGATCGCCGAGGCGTGGGCGCCGAAGATCGAGGAGGCGGATCAGGAGATCGCCGACCTCGAGCGGGAGAAGGTCGGCGCCCTGGTCGACGAGCACCTCGACACCGGCGACCGCGGCCGCCGGTCGACGTCCGCCTTCCTCGCCGCCCTGTCGGTGCTGTACGCGGAGGACGGGCCGATCGCCGCGGCGATGACCGCGCTGTGGCTGCCGATCATGACCGCGTTCGCCGCCGATGTCGCCGAGGACGCCGCCGAAGAGGTCGGCCACGAGGACGACGTCGACCTGTCGACATGGGCACACGCGTACACGCTGTCCCACATCGCCTACCGGCTCGCCTCGAGCTTCGGACAGCTCCGCAACAAGACCGAAGCCGCGGACACCCAGGAGGACGCCGCGGCCGCCGTCGTCCGGCGGCTCGTCAAGTGGCAGGAGGAACGGGCCGCGCAGACCGCCCGTTGGGAGTCCAGTCAGCTACCGAACGCCGCGGCGCGCGAGACGTGGAAAGAGGCCGGCGTACGGAAGCTGAAGTGGGTCGCGCAGGGTTCGAAGAACTGCCCGTACTGCACGAAGCTCGACGGCCGGACAGTCGGCATCGAGACCCCGTTCATCGCCAAGGGCGACGAGGTCGAAGGCGACGACGGCGAAGCCCTCAAGGCCAAGCGGAACACCTTCCACCCGCCCGTACACGCGGGCTGCGACTGCCAGGTGGTGCCCGTTGTCAGCGACTGAAGCGACTGGCCCTTCCGAGGAGTTCCTGCGCGGCTGGCGTGAGGGCTACGGCGCCGGCCGCGACGACGAGGCCGCCGGCGGCCCACTGCGCAACGGGGTGGATGGCTGCTGGTGCTGCGGGAGCCGCTTCGTCGACGCGAGCGGCTGGTGTGACACCTGCCTCGGCCGCAGCCATCACCTCGAGCCGTGGCCGCCGCAACGCCCACGGCAAGCGCAGTCGCCGCGTGACCGGCAGATACGAAACCCCGGGAGGGACCGATGAAGGGCCAGCGGCACTACCTGCGCGGCTACGTCCAGCGCGCCGACGACGACGGCCAGGGCGACGACGCGGCGGGCAAGCCGCTGACGATCGTCGCCGCCACCGAGGGCCGCAAGGGCGACGGCCTGAACCTCACCATGAAGGGCGCCGAGCTCGGCCGCTTCCATGCCAACCCCGTCGTCGGCTACGGGCACTCCTACTGGGGCCGTGACGGGCTACCGATCGGCCGCTCCGACAAGACCTGGATCGACGGCGACGCCCTGAAGATGGACGTCGTCTTCGACCAGGACGACGACTTCGCCCGCAAGGTCGAACGCAAGTACCGCAACAAGATCATGAACGCGTTCTCCATCGGCTTCGACGTCTGGAACATCGCCGACGACGGCACCCCCGAGGGCTGGGAGCTGTTCGAGGTGTCCGCAGTGCCGCTGCCGATGGACCCCAACGCGATCGTCGAGTCCGGCCGCGACGACCAGCTGGCCCTCGTCCGCCACCTCGCCGGCGACCGGCCGGACGCCGAGACCTTCGCCCAGGCCGTCATGGACCACCTCGCCACCCTGCAGACCGGCGGGCACGGGCGCGCGGGCGCGGTGCTGTCGAAGAAGAACAAGCAGCTCGTGCAGAACGCGGCCACCGCGCTGCAGGAGCTCCTCGACGCCGCCGGCGGAACCGACGACGACGGCACGGACGACGAGGCCCGCGCGCGCCACGAGGCGCGGCTGCTGCGCCTGGCCGGCCTGCACCGCAACTGACTTCCGCCCCCGCACCGCGGGCGGCACCACCCACACCCAGGAGGGGACGGAGAGATGACGGCTCTGAAGATCCGTGAGCTGAAGGCCCAGCGCAGCAAGCTGAGCCACGAGGCCACGGCGATCATGCAGACGGCCACCGACGCCAGCCGCGCGATGACGCCGGAAGAGGAGACCAAGTTCGACGCGGTGATGGCGGAGCGGGACCAGCTCGACTCCACGATCGAGCGCGCCGAGCGGCTCCTGGACGACGACCGCCAGGGCGTCGACGACATCCCGGACGACGGCCGCCCGGACACCCGCAACAGCGAGGCCCAGACGGCCGCGTGGAACGCCTACCTGCGCAACGGCCGCGCCGGGCTGAGCGCGGACCACGCGCGCGCCCTGAACGCGGGCAACGACCCCGAGGGCGGATTCCTCGTCGCCCCGGAGCAGTTCGTCAACCAGCTACTCGCCGACGTCGACGACATGATGCCGATCCGCGGGCTGGCCACCGTGCAGCGCCTCACCATGGCCGAGTCCCTCGGCGTGCCGACCCGGGACGCCGACCTCGACGACGCCGAGTGGACGTCCGAGGTCGGCACCGGAAGCCAGGACGACGCCCTCAGGTTCGGCAAGCGGGAGCTGCGCCCGCACCCCCTCGCCAAGCGGGTCAAGATCTCCCGCACCCTGCTGCGCAAGGGCACGATGTCGCCCGAGGCGATCGTGCGCGAGCGGATGGCGTACCGGCACGGCACCGCGCAGGAGAACGCGTTCATGACGGGCGACGGCAACCAGAAGCCGCTCGGTCTGTTCACCGTCGGCAACGCGGACCTCGGCGGCATCACCACCAGCCGGGACGTGGACGTGCCCACCGACGGCACGAACTTCGTGCACAACAGCACGGACGGGTTCGCGGCGGACGCCCTGATCGACGCCAAGTACACCCTGAAGAGCCAGTACCACCGGCGCGCGCGGTGGCTGTTCCACCGGCTGGTCCTCGCAGAGGTCCGCAAGATCAAGGACGCCAACGACCAGTACATCTGGAAGGCCGGCCTCGGCGACGCCCAGGACACCATCCTCGAGATCCCCTACGTCCTGTCGGAGTTCGCGCCGTCGACGATGGCGGACAACGACTACATCGGGATGCTCGGGGACTTCTCCTTCTACTGGGTCGTCGACGCCCTGCAGTTCGAGATCCAGCGCCTGATCGAGCTGTACGCAGAGACCAACCAGGTCGGGTTCATCGGCCGGATGGAGTCCGACGCGATGCCCGTGCTGGAGGAGCCGTTCGTCCGGCTGCAGTCCAACGACACCGTCGCCTGATCCTGGCCCGTTCTGACCGAACCGATCGGCCCCCGGGGCCGGGAAGGACCCCATCCCATGCGTAATGACATCAAGAACCATCTGACTGTGGAGCAGTCGCTCGCCCCGGCGAGCCGAACGGCCGCGGTCGACGGCACGGGGGTGGACCTGGCGGGCTTCGATGCCGCCATGGTCGTCATCGACGCCGGTGCCTCCGGCGGCACGACCCCGTCGTTCACCTTCGAGGTGGAGGACTCGGACGACGACTCGACGTACGCCGCGGTGGCAGCCGCCGACCTGGACGGCACCGAGCCGGTCATCACCGGCGCGAACGACGAGGCGGTCTACACGCTCGGCTACCACGGCATCAAGCGGTACCTGCGGGTCGCGATCACCGCGGTTTCGGGCACGAGCCCCACGCTGCTCTGCTCGGCCAGCGTGGTGCGCGGGAAGGGCCGGGTGAAGCCGTAATGCGTGTCGAGTTCACCCGCACCGTCGCCAACCCCTCGCTGAGCGCACGGGCCGGAGAGATCAAGGACGTGCCCGAGGCCGAGGCTGTGAAGCGGATCGAGGCCGGCCACGCCGTCGCCGTCGACCAGCCCAGGACGCGGCTGCGTGACCGGCTCCCGGGCCTGCGCAAGCAGCAGGCCAAGGCCGAGTCCAAGGCGCCGGAGGAGGACAAGCCGCTGGACAAGCTTACGGTCGAGCAGCTCCGGGCCTACGCCGAGGAGCAGGACATCTCGCTGCCGGAGAAGGCCAGGAAGGACGAGCTCCTCAAGGTCATCGGCGAGGCCCTCGAGGAGCGCGAGGGCACGGAGCAGTGAGGGGGGTGAGGTGCCGTGGCGTACGCCACCGCCGATGAGCTGCGGCTGTTCCTGCGGCACCTGGGCGCGTTCACCGACGACGAGACCGCGACGGCCGAGCTCCTCATCGACCTCGCCGCAGGCGAGATCGACGACGTCACCGGGCAGCCGCTGGAGCAGTCCACGAACACCGAGACCCTGGACTCGCCCACCCGGCAGGCCCCGTGGCCCCAGGCCCCGGGGACCGGCTCGCACACGCTGATCCTGCCGCGCTGGCCGGTCACCGACGTCACCTCCGTCACCCTGCTCAATGACGACGAGGATGACGAGGTCCTCGAGGTCGGCAAGGACCACGACTTCACGTGGTCCGCGGCCGGCACTCTCACCCGCGTCAACGGCTGGTGGCCCACCCACGACCAGTCCGTCCAGGTCGTCTACACGGCCGGCTACGCCACCATCCCCGCCGGGGTGAAACGCATCGTGCTGCGGATGGCGGCCGCAGCCTGGGGCAACCCGACGCTCCTCGCGTCGGAGTCCCTCGGCGACCACTCCCGCAGCTTCTCCGCGGAGGCGCTCGGCATGGTCCTGTCGGAGAAGGACAAGAAGACCCTCGGCCTGTACCGGGCCCGCACATGATCGGGCACTGGCTGAACCGGGAGCTTCAGGTGTGGCGGCCGCAGACCGAGCCGGACGGCGCCGGCGGCCAGACCACGACCCACGTGCAGCAGCCCGACGACGTGCGGGCCAAGGTCGACCAGCCCAGCACGGCGGAGCGGGTGCTCGCGGCGCAGGCCGAGAGCCGCCACACCCACAGCGTCTACCTCCTGCCGGACGCGGACGTGCGGCGCGGGGACGAGCTGCGCGACGCCGGCAGCGGCGAGGTGTGGCGGGTGCTGTCCGTGCTCAGCCCGTCCAGCACCCGCTACCGCAAGGCCGAGACCCAACTCATTCAGGCAGAAGGAGAGAACGATGGCTGATCTGACTGTCGTCGACGTCCCCGTCGACGACGGCGTGGCCGACGTGGCCGGCGCAGCAGTCGCCGCGGGCGCGGGAGGGGACACCGTCCCCGTCGGCCCGCACCATTTCCTGTACGTCAACAACGCGGACGCCAGCCCGCACACCGCCACGGTGGCGACGCCCGGCACGGTCAAGGGCCACGCCATCGGGGACGCCGCACTCGTGGTGGCCGCGGGGGACCACGGGATCCTGCCGCTCGCGGACGTCTACCGCGGGGCGAACGGCCGCGCCTCGATCACCTACGACGCCGTCACCTCCGTGACCGTCGCCGTGTTCGAGCTCGGCCGGTGATCGCCGAGGAGACGCCGCGGCCGCGGCGGCCGTTCGTGGCCAGCGAAGCGCACGAATGCAAGGAACACGCCGAGAACCCGGAACTGCCCGCCGATCAGCGGCTGGTGTGGGCACAGCTGGCGGTCGCCGCCGAGCTCCGCATCATCCGCAAGCATCTCCGGAAGGGATGACGGCTCGTGGCGATTCCCGGCCTGATCCAGATCATCCGCAGGGGCGGCTTCGCCCACGTGTTCGTCGACGGCGAGGAGTTCCCCTACGCCCTGCCGCGGGACACCGACGTGGTGGTGGCGGTCAACCCCGACGACAGGCCCACGGTGACGCTCACCCTCACGGCGCACCGGATCGAAGTGATCAACGACATCGAGATGGGAGGTGGGGACGATGGCGCGGTCGGGGGCAACGGTGCGGATCAGCGGGATCGAGCGGCTGAAAGGCCGGCTCGAGGACCTGCCGGAGGAAATCCGCGAGGCGCTGGCGAGAGCGGTGAAGGAATCCGCGGAGGCCGTCCAGAGTGACACCAAGCGCGATGTGCGCATCGACGAGCGGGGCCTGATCGACAACGTCGACATCCGCTACGACGAGGACGGCCTGATCGCCACCGTGGGCTGGTTCGAGGACGAGCACTACTACGCCCGCTACCACGAGTTCGGCACCCGCCGCTTTCCCGCGCAGCCCGCGCTCCACCCGGCGCTCGAGGCCGAGCGGTCCCGCTACCGGGCGAGGCTGACCGAAGAGGTCCGGCGGGTGCTGCGGTGAGCACCCCCACCCCTGGCACGGCGATACCGGCCGTGCAGGTCGCGGTGCACGGGGCGTTGACTGGCGACGCCGTGCTGATGGATCTGATCACCGGTGTGTTCGATCACCTGCCGGAGGACCAGGCGTACCCGTACGTCGTGATCGGCGAGGCGACCGAGAGCCCGGACAACGCGCACGACCGGCACGGCAACCAGACCACGGTCACGCTGCACGTGTGGTCGCAGTATCGCGGCTACACCCAGGCCCTGACGATCGCCGCCCGGATCATCCAGGTCCTGGACCACACGGCGCTGAGCATCGCGGGCCACCGCCACGTCGTCACCCGCTACGAATCCAGTCAGACCCTGACCGACCCCGAACCCCCCGGGGACATCCGGCACGTGCCGATGCGGTTCCGGATCGTCAGCGAAGTCGACCCCGCATAACCGACTGAAGAACGAGGAGGAACCATGGCTGGCACTGATGCCTTCGGCACGCAGCTGAAGCGGGACACCACCGGCGCGGGCGTGTTCGCGACGGTCGCGAACGTCTCCGACATCTCGGGGCCGGACCGCTCCCGGGAGGCGCTCGAGGTCACCGCCCACGACTCGCCGGACCAGTACCGGGAGTTCGTCAAGGGCCTCAAGGACGGCGGGGAGGTCGCGATCACGATCAACTACAACCCCGGTGAGACCACGCACGAGGACCTCGACTCCGACTTCGAGGAAGACGACCTGCGCGACTACCAGGTGGTGATCCTCCCCGGTGAGGCTGATGAGCACACCTGGGATTTCTCCGGCCTGATCACCGGTATCAGCGACGCCTTCCCGCACGACGACAAGATGGAACGCGAGGTCACCTTCAAGATCTCCGGCAAGCCGGTCCTGACCGCGACGGGCTGAGGACGAGGAAGAGCGCATCATGAAACTGATGACGAAGGCCCAGATCAACGCGGCGGTGGACCGCAAGTGGGAAGACCTTCACGTTCCCGAGTGGGGCGAGGACGCCTATGTGCGGATCATGGAGCTCACCGCTGCGGACCGCGGCTACATCGAGGCCGGCTCCGTCGTCGCGCAGGGGCAGAACCCCACGCTGAAGGTGGAGTCGCTCAAGACGTACCGCGAGAAGCTCGTGGCGTTCGGCCTGGTCGACGAGAACTTCGAGCGGCTGTACTCCAACAAGGAGATCGCGGACCTGGGCAAGAAGTCCGGCAAGGTCATCCAGCGTCTGGCCGCCAAGGTCCAGGAACTGTCGGGCATGGGCCAGGGCGCGGTGAAGGAAGCCGAGGGAAACTCCGACGCCGCCCCGGGCGACTCTTCCGATTCCGACTAGCGGAGCACCTCGGGATGACCGTGGCCGACCTGGATTCCCGGCTGTCCTCGTACGAGCTGACCGAGTGGATGGCGTTCGAGAAAATCACCGGTCCCCTCGGCAGACGGAGACACGACATTCAGGCGGCCACTATCGCGGCCACCATTGCGAATTCCAGTCGGGGCAAGAAGGGCAAGAAGTTCAAGATGGCGGACTTCCTGATCCCCTACGGCGAAGAGCGGAAGAGCCCGCAGCAGATGCTCGAAGCGATCAAGGGCATCAACCGGGCGATGGGGGGTGAAGAGCGTGGCGGCCGACCTGACCGTTGAAATCGATGCCGACATGGGCAACACCGCGTCCACGATCGGCGACGCCACCACCAGTCTCGACGACCTCGGGGACAGCGCCGCCGCTGCGAGCTCCGATCTCGGCAACGCGGAGGGCGAGGCCCAGGGGCTCGGCAGCCGGATGGACGCGATGGGCGCCGGCGCGCTCGGGGCGTCGGCAGCACTGGCCGATGTCGGCGCCATCGCGCAGACCGCGTCCGACCTGTGGAACATCGGCGAGCGCCGGGCGGACGACCTGTCCCGTGCACAGAACGCGATCACCCAGGCCTCGCTCGACATGGAGCAGGCGACGCTGGACGCAGCTCAGGCGCAGATCGACATCAACCAGGCTCAGCAGGACGGCGTCCAGTCCGGCATCGACCTGGAGCAGGCTCTGCTCGACCAGAAGGTCGCTCAGGAGGACTACAACGACGCGGTCGAGGAATTCGGTGCGGATTCCCTGGAGGCCCAGCAGGCGTCCATCGACCTGAAGCAGGCCGATGCCGACGCCAAGCAGGCCAAGCTGGACGCCACGCAGGCAACGGAGGATCTGAAGCAGGCGCAGACCGACGGCAAGCAGGCTGCCCTTGACGGCAAGGAGGCGCAGCTGGACCTCAACGAGGCCCAGCGCAACGTCGTCGGTCCGTCCGTGATGAGCTCATGGCTCGGCGTCGCCTCGTCGGTGGCGTCGGTCCTGTTCGGTCTGGTCGGCACGTTCGCGCTCCTCGGCGGCGGCATGCTCGCGACCGCTGGGACCGCTGTGGCGACGGCAGCAACGACTGCGTTCGCCTGGATCAGTTCGTGGATCACGATGGCCGCCGCAGCCACGATGAACGCTCTGAGGATGGCCGCTGCCTGGCTGATCGCCATGGGTCCGATCGGTCTGATCATCGCCGCCGTGGTCGGACTTGTCGCCCTGATCATCGCCAACTGGGACACGATCAAGGCGTGGACGATCAAAATCTTCCATGCCGTCTGGAGCTGGCTGAAGGGTCTCTGGGACGACATCGTCGGCATGATCGGCGCGGCCATCGGATTCGTCAAGCGCATCTTCTTCGACTTCTCGCCGCTCGGGATCATCATCAAGAACTGGGGAGCGATCACCGGCTGGATCAAGCGGCAGTGGGACAACATCTCGGGCCTGGTGTCCCGCGCGGTCGGCCGGATCGGCGGATTCTTCTCCGGCATGTGGGGCGGAATCACCCAAGGGCTGAAATCCGCCCTGAACGGCGCCATCGGACTGATCAACAGCGGCATCGGCGGAATCAACACGCTCATTTCCGGAGCCAACCGGGTCCCGGGAATCAGCATCCCGTTCATTCCGTATATTCCATTTCTCGCAGAGGGCGGCATCACCACCGGACCCACCCTCGCCATGATCGGTGAAGGCGCCGAGCAGGAAGCCGTGCTCCCGCTCAGCAAGCTCCAAAGCCTGCTGAACTCGACCGGCGGCAACGGATACCAGCACATCGTCCTGGACGTCACCGGCGGCGAAGACGCGTTCGTCGACTTCTTCAAGTCCGTGGTCCGCAACGTGGGCAACGGCAGCGTCATCGAACTCGCAGAGGGGTGAGGTGAATCGTGGTCAGTCTTCCGCCCGGCGTCACCGCCGAGATCAAAGTCGACGGCGCCTGGCAGGCGCTGCCCGTGCGCACGGGCACGCCGGTGACGCTCTCGCGTGGCGCGTCGTCCGAGGGCAGCAGGACCCAGCCGGGCAAGGCCGGCCTGTCCGTCGACAACCGGGACGGCGAGTACAGCCCGCACAACCCGAACAGTTCGCTCTTCGGGAAGATCGGCCGCAACACCCGCTTCCGGGTCGGCGTCCACGCGGGCACTCCGGACCTGGCCGTGACCGCCGCCGGGGACCGCGCCACCACCCCCGATGCCGCGTCGCTGGACATCACCGGCGACATCGACGTCCGGGTGGAGGTGTCGCTGGACGACTGGAATCCCACCGAGGCCGTGGAGCTCGCGGGCAAGTACGACTTCGGCGCCGACGAGCGGTCGTGGCTGCTGTTCGTCGGCGGCACCAACCGGGAACTGATCCTGCGCTGGTCCGCGGACGGCGTCGCTAACCATCAGTTCGGGTCCACCGAGCCGATCCCCGTGCCGCAGTCGGGGCGCATCGCTCTGCGCTCCACGCTGGACGTCGACAACGGGGCAGGCGGGCGATCGGTAACGCACTACACCGCGCCCAGCATCGACGGGCCGTGGACGCAGCTGGGCACCGCCAGCAGCGGGGGCAGTGTCTCCTCGATCCACTCCGGTACCGCGCCGCTGGACGTCGGCGACGTCGAAGGATCCGGCGCGGGCGTGCTCTTCCCTCCGGCCGGCCGCATCTACGCCTTCCAGCTGTACGACGGCATCGACGGCACCCCGGTCGCGGACGTCGACTTCACCGCACAGACGCTGGGTGACACGGAGTTCACGGATGATGCGGGCCTGACCTGGACCCTCGAAGGCGCCGCAGAGATCACCGACCGCAAGAACCGGATGACCGGCGAGATCCCCGCCTGGCCGCCGCGGCGTGACCTGTCCGGCCGGAATGTTCGCACGAACATCAGCCCCGCGGGGATCCTGCGCCGTCTCGGGCAAGGCAACACGCCACTCCAGTCCGTGTTGCGGCGGGAGATGACCGCCCCCGGGCGGACCGCGGCCATCGCGTACTGGCCCTGCGAGGACGGCGAGAGCGCCACCTCGATCGCCTCCGCGCTCGGCAGCACACCCATGGCCGTCACCGGTGAACCCGAGCTGGCCTCCTTCGACGGCTTCGCCTGCTCCGACCTCATCCCGGTACTGACCTCCGGCTCCTCCCTCTCCGGCGTCGTGCCCTCCCACACCGCGACCGGCGAAACACAGGTCCGCTGGCTCATGCACGTCGATGCCGGCGGAGGCCCCGACGGGGAGCGGCTGCTCAGCGTGTCGACCAGCGGGACCGCAGCCCGCTGGGACATCACCTACCACGCCGGCGGCGCCCTGCAGCTGACCGCGTACGACGGCGACGGCGCTCTCCTCGAGGACACCGGCAACGTGGCCTTCGCCGTGGACGGCGAGCTGCTGCGCGTGGGCCTGGAGCTCACCCAGGACGGCGCCGACATCGACTACACCCTGGTCACCCTGGAAGTCGACGCCCCGGCGGGCACTGCCTTCTCCGGCACGGTCACCGGTGAAACCTTCGGCCGCGTCGGCAGCGTCCTCTTCGCCCCGGACAAGACCGTGACCGACGTCGCCGTCGGCCACCTCGCGGTCTACGACACGATCACCACCATCTTCGACCTGAAAAACCAGCTCGACGCCCACAACGGAGAAGCGGCCGGCCGGCGGATCGAGCGGCTGTGCGAGGAGAACGAGATCCCGTTCAGCGTCGGCGACCCCGACGGCCTGGACGACACGCAGCCCATGGGCCGCCAGCGCATCGCGACACTCATGAAACTGCTGCAGGACTGCGCCGCCGCCGACCGCGGGTTCCTCCTCGAGCAGCGCGACACCCTGGGCCTGACCTACCGGGGCCGCACGACGCTGTACAACCAGGAGCCGGTCTTCACCCTCAATTTCGCCGACGGGGTGGTCGGCGCGCCGTTCGAGATGACGGACGACGACAAGCTCACCGAGAACGACGTCACCGTCAAGCGGGAAGGCGGCTCCGAAGCCAGGGCCGTCCTGGAGTCCGGGGCGCTGTCCGTCCAGGATCCGCCGGACGGGGTGGGCCGCGGCTACGACGTGCAGCACACCCTGAACCTCGAGAAGGACCAGCAGGCCGAGCCGATGGCGTTCTGGCTGCTGCACCTGGGAACGTTCGAGGGCCTGCGCTACACCAAGGTCACCGTCGACCTGGCCAACGAGCGGGTCTTCGCGATGATCGACGACATCCTCCGCGCCGACGTGGGCGACAAGATCCGGCTCACCAACCTGCCGGACGACCTGCCGCCCGACGACGTGGACCTGATCATCCGCGGCCAGTCGGAGCAGATCGGCGAGGACGTGTGGCGCATCACGTTCAACTGCGCCCCCGGCGAGCCCTACACCGTGGCCACGGTCGCCGCGGACGACCCGGCGGACGACGGCGCGGCGGTCCGCGCCGACACCGACGGCAGCGAGCTCGCCGAGGCCGCCGTCGCCGCCGGCACGGAGTTCATCGTCCACACACCCGAAAGCAGGTGGGTCACCAGCGGCGGATTGGACCCCACGGACGACGACGATCTGCCCTTCGATGTGCGCCTCGGCGGGGAGGCCGTCACCGCGACGGCGATCACTCCGCTGGCGTGGGACGCCTTCGGCCGCGTCGAGACGGACACGTGGGGGGACGCCGACTCCGGGCACACCTGGGCCGCGGCCGGCGGCGTCGCGTCCGACCGGAGCGTGGACGGCTCGAGCGGGGTCATCACCCTGCAGGCCGACCCGGGCACGATCCGCTTCCAGCAGATCATCGAGACCGTCGCCGACTGCCAGATCCTCGTCAGCATCACCCCGGACCAGCTGGCCACCGGCGCGGCCTTCCTGCCCGCGGTGCTGCTGCGGGCGTCCGGCGACTACTACCGCTGCCGCCTGGTCCTGGGCACCGACGGCTCCGTCAGCATGCAGGTGACGCGCGTCGTCACCCAGGTCGGTGATACCGCCACCACCCCCTACACCTACAGCGCCGGCACCAAGCTGTGGCTGCGGGTCCGCATCGACGGGCAGCGCGTCCGCGGCAGGGTCTGGCCGGACGGCGGGAGCGAGCCCGGGGCGTGGCTGATCGACGAAACGGTGGAGACCGATCCGATCGACTCCGGCGCCGTCGGCCTGACCGGATCGGCGTTCGCCACCAACTCGAACACCAACCCCGCCTTCGCCTACGACGACTTCGAGGTGATCACCCCGCAGCGGTGGACCGTCACCCGCTCCGTCAACGGCATCGAGAAGTCGCAGAGCGCGGGTGCGGACATCCGCCTCGCGCAGCCCGCCATCACCGCCCTGTAGGAGGGACCGCATGCCTGACACTATCCCCGCCGGGCAGCGCATCACCGCGGAAAGGTGGAACAGCCGCGCGCCCGTGCTCAAGAACTACACGGCGATCAACGCGAACACCAGCACGACGACCACCACCGAGGTCACGGCGATCACCACGCCGAGCCTCACGTTCGAGACTGGCCGGGCCTACCGGATCACGTACAAGGGGCTGGTCAACTCCAGTGTCTCGGGCGACACCGTGCGGCTGCGGGTGCACCTGACGGACAACGCCGGCATCACCTGCATCGACTCCATGAACTCCGGTGTGGCCCCCATCAACGGCAACGGCGGAAACGGTCTTTTCAACTTCGACAACATCGTCACGAACACGACGGGCGCGGACATCACCGAGCCGCTGATCGGCACCTACAACCGGCAGTCCGGATCAGGCAACGTGCTGATCGCTGCCAGCGCTACGCACGCCGCCTACCTCGAAGTGTGGGACGTCGGACCCGCCTCCGACTTCCCCGGCGCCACCGCCCTCAGCTGACCCGCCCGACCGCCGCCCCGCGCCTGCCGGCCGGGGCGTTCGCCATGCCCGAAGGAGGGCCGTCATGAAGCTCGTCCGCCGCTCCGCATGGGGCGCGCCCGCCTCCTCCCCGGCCGCCCCGCTGCCCCGCGCCCGCGGAGTGAAGGTCCATTGGCTCGGCGGCCCGTACGCCGTAGGAGTGCACTCCGGGTGCGCTGCGAAGGTCCGCGCCATCCGCGCCGCGCACCTGGCCCATGCGACCGAGAACTACATCGACATCGCCTACAACGCGATCGCCTGCCCCCACGGTCACGTCTTCGAGGGCCGCGGCGCCGGCCGCCGCTCCGGGGCGAACGGCAACCTGACGCTCAACACCGGGCATTATGCGGTGCTCGCCCTGCACGGCACGACGACCGGCCCACCGGGAGACATGCTGCTGCACGCCCTCGCCGACGCGATCGGATGGCTGCAGGCCGAAGGCGCCGGCGACGAGGTCCTCGGCCACCGCGACGGCCACAACACCCAGTGCCCCGGCGACGACCTGTATGCCTGGGTACGCGCGGGTGCACCGCGGCCCGGCGGCGAGCTGCCGCAGGGCGGCCACGGGGCACGCGTCCCGCTGCCGCCGCCGCGCTACCAGGTCACGATCGACGGCCTGGCGTACGGGCACGGCGCCCGGGGCGAGCACGTCACCGCCGTCGGCCGCGCGCTCGTCGCGGCCGGCCACGGCGACCACTACCGCGTGGGGCCCGGGCCGACCTGGTCGGACGCGGACACCCTCAACTACGCCTCCTGGCAACGGTCGCTCGGCTACAGCGGCGCGGACGCGGACGGAGTGCCCGGGAAGTCGTCCCTGCGCCTCCTCCTCGGCGACCTGCCCACCAGCCGGCCCGTAGTGGACCTGTCCCGGCTGGTCACGGCCGCCAGGAGCGACCCCGCCCACCTCGGCAGGCCGATCACCTACCCCGCCGTGCGGGTGGTCGAGAACGCCCTCGTCGCCGAAGGGCTCCTCAACACCCGCTACGCCGACGGGCACTACGGCACCGCCACCGTCGACGCCTACGCGGGCTGGCAGCGCCGCTGCGGCTACCGCGGCCAGGACGCGGACGGCATCCCCGGCAAGGACTCGCTGCGCCGCCTCGGCGCGCGGCACGGCTTCGACGTGAAGGACTGATCATGCAGAACCTGTTCGTCTCCTACATGCGCACCCTCGTCCCCTACGGCGTCGCCCTGGTCCTCACCGCCACAGGCTGGCTCGGGATCCCGGTGGACAGCACCGCGGCGGCCGGCGCCGTCTCCCTCGGCCTGGGCGCCCTGTACTACGCGGTGTTCCGCGCGCTCGAGGAGCTCGCCGAGCGGATGGCCTGGCAGCCCCTGCAACTGGCCGCCGGGTTCCTGCTGGGGTGGGCGCGGCCGCCGGCGTATGAGAAGCCGCCCGTGATGGCGATCCGGATGAAGCTCGACAGGTCCGTCATGCAGGAGGACATCGACGAGTTCGTGCGCCGCCTCGGCAGCAAGCTCGACAACGACGACCGGGGCCGACCGTGACCACGCCGCCGGGCCACGGAGTGGTCATCACCGCGACGCAGATGTACCAGGAGCTACGGCGCCACAACGACCTGCTGGTCAAGCTGTGCGAGAAGCTCGACCGCGGCCGCTACGAAGAACGGATCACCGCCCTGGAACACCGCGTCTGGTGGCTCTCCGGCGCCGCCACCGTCGCCGGAGCCGCCCTCGGCCGGCTACTACCGCTGTAGAACCGCACCGGCACCGGATGGCCGCCACTACTCTGCCCGGATGCAGACGTACGAGATCACGTACAGGGTCCTGCCCGCGGGTGTCGGGCCGGACGACTACGAGCCTGCCGACCTCGAGCAGCGCACCGGCCAGTTCCAGTTACCCGACCCAGGCCCCGAGGACCACTGCGAGGTCAACGGCCAGCAGCACACGTACGGACCGTCGGTACCGGCCCTGCAGGCCGAGGTGGCCAAGACGCTACAGCCCGGCGAAACACCGATCATCAACCTACCGAAGCTGCGGAAGATCAACTGATCCGGCGCTCAGCGCCCTCGAGCCGCACCAGATAGCGCGCACGGTCACAGCATGAACACCGCCCTCTGCTCTCCCCCTCGGGGAGAGCAGAGGGCGCGTTTCTCATGTCCGGAACGCGCCCTTGCCCTCCCTGCGACCTACTGCTGCAATTTCGAGAAATGTCAGTGAGAGGGGAAGCGTCATGAAGCTACGCTTTATCGGCACCACCTCGGGCGGAGGGAACTGCCCGACGCTGTACGAGACCGACCGCGGCACCATCGTCGTCCAGGGCTACCGCGTGACCGACGAGGAAGCCCTCACCCAGCTCCGGGACGTCCTCGAAGGTGAGACATTCGTCGAGGTCCCCCGGGAGCTGCTCACCCGTTTCGCGCCGAAGGAGTGACGTGCCCGACCTGATCACCGGCAAGGCGTTCGGCCGCCTCTTCGAGGACTTCGAGCACACGGCCTGGCGGTTGGAGACCCGCACGGCCTACACCGTCGATGAGGAGCAGGAGCCGTTCGCCCGCCATCGGCGGGGTGAGAATCCCGGCACCGACTGGTTCCAGCCGTGGCTGGACACGATGCGGTTCGGTATCGAGCGGGGTAAGCGCATCGAGCGGGTGCGTGTGGTGCCTGAAGTGCTCACTGACTACCTGGAGTTCGAGCTCTGGCTGTGCCAGTTCAACGTCCAGGTCGGCGAGGACATCCGGTATCTGGCGCAGGACCAGGCGGACAAACTTGGGCTCCCTCGGTACGACTACTGGCTCTTCGACTCCTGCCGTCTCGGCCGAATGCACTTCACCGAGGACGGCGTCCCCCTCGGCACTGAGATGATCAACGACCCGGCCGAGGTCGTCAGACACAGTTACCTGCGTGACGCTGCCTGGCATCACGCCATCCCGTATGCCGACTATGTCGCCAGGCGGACCGCTGCCCTGTGACAAAGATCCACGAAGCGCGTGAAGCGCTTGGCCAGCGCCTCCGTGAGCTCCGCCGTGAAGCAGCACTCAACGGCAAGGGGCTGGCGGAGGCGTTGGGCTGGCCGGCCAGCAAGGTCAGCAAGATTGAACTCGGGCGCCAGAACCCATCCGAGGCGGACGTCGCCGCGTGGGCCGCCGCTTGCGGTGCCACGGATGCCGCTCCGGGACTTGTCGCGGCTCTTCGGAACCTCGAGACCCAGTACGCGGACTGGCGCCGCCAGCTCCGCAATGGGACCAAGCTGCGGCAGCAGGCATTGGCTGAGGTCGACGCTGCTACTCGCGTGATCCGAGCCTTTGAGAACACGTGGGTGCCCGGTCTGCTGCAGACCCCGGAGTACGCGCGCTGCCGCCTCGCCGAGGTGGTGGATCTGTACGGCATCACCAATGACATCGACGCGGGCGTCCAGGCCCGCATGGAACGGCAGAACGCCCTCTACCAGCCGGGGCGTCGCTTCCACTTCGTCATCACCGAGGCGGTGCTGCGGTACGGCACGGCACCGCGTGACGTCATGGCCGGCCAGATCGACCGTCTGGTGAGCGCCTCGTCCCTGAGTTCGGTACGCCTGGGCATCGTGCCGTTCGGCATTCGCCTCCCGGTGAGCCCGCTCCACGGCTTCTGGCTGTTCGACGACCAGATCATCATGGTGGAGACGTTCGCCGCAGAGATGCGCCTGACCCAGCCTGAGGAACTCCGCCTGTACCGGGCTGTCTTCGATCGGCTGGCAACCATGGCCCGATACGGCGCGGACGCCCGGCAGCTCCTCACTCAAGCCCTCGACGCGCCGTCGCAGCAACCTCCGGGCGAGTTCGAGAAATAGCGAGCAATCCGCTCGGGCTTTCTTTGCAAGCTCCCTACGGTCAGTGACAGGAAAGTCACTGCGACCTGAGGGACGCCCGATGATCTGCATCTATTGCGACCAGGCAGGTGCTGACCGCCTGATAGCGCTCGTGCCTTCCAACAGCGGCCCAGGCTGGGCACGCCATGCACACGCCTCTTGCGCGGATGCCCGCGGAGTCAAGGCCCTCGACGAGCGCCTGCCCGCCACAGAGCGCGACTCGGCCGCATCCAAGAGGGCGGCGTGACGTCTGCCGCCTCCCTGCCGCCCATCGGCACCCCGGCGACCGCTGACACGGCCCCGGGGCACGGCCAACGCTGACAAGGAGCGTTCGCATGCAGCAACGTACCGCCGCACAAGGAGCCAGCGCAGCCCCGGGCCACGACCCGAGACCGGTCGACATCGCCACTATGCGCAACACCGCCCGCCGGGTGCTCAGCCTCGAGAAGCCGCCGACGCGCGATGACCTCGAGATGCTGACCGCTGCGCTTCGCGGGCACGTGCAGCTCCTGGTCCCCGAGATCGATGCCCTCATCCGCGCCCAGCCCGCCGGCGATCTGCACGCCGGGATCGCTCGGGTCGGCATCGAAGAGGCGTCGCGCAGGCTGACCACGCCGCTCGGCTTCGGCCCGGATGCCGCCTACCGGTGCGCCCGGAAGCTCGCCCTGTCCGTCTGCTCGCTGTGCGACCACTACGAGCACCTGCGCCCGCCGGCCAGTTGAGCTCGACACCCCATGATCGCCCGCCCCGGGTCGACTCCAGGCAGGACCGTGCCCGGGGCGGGCTGCAAGGACAGACACGTCCCACGAGAGAGGACACCACGATGGGCACCATCAGCAACGGCATCAGCAGCAAGGCGTACGAGAACGTCAACGCGCCCGGGCTGGACTGGCGCAAGTCGAGCCGGACCGACCTGGACCCGATCCTCAAGGACTGCGTGATCGTCGCCGAGGCGCCGGCCGCTCAGGGCCACCCGCACTTCAGCATCCCGGACGGCACCCGCATGCTCGCCTTCTCGGACGACAAGGACGACAACAGCCCCGTACTCCTCTACAGCCGCGCGGAGTTCACCAAGTTCGCCGAGGGCATCAAGGCCGGCGAGTTCGACGACCTCATGGCCACCGACGCGGAGATGGAGCAGGCTGCCGCAGTCGTGGCCGCCTGACCATGGACGCCGCCCAGGTCACGCAGGCATTCGCGCACGTGCAGAGCCAGTTCGGCCGGACGCCGTGCCGCGAGTGCCACAGCACGCAGACCGTCGCCCTGGTCTACCTGGGAGCCGTCGTCGTCTCGTGCGAGGCCTGCGGAGGAGCGACCCCTGTGGGCCGCCTCGTCCACACTGAGCGTCCGAGCGGCCGGTCCTGACCCCGTCCTCGGCCGCCCACTACGGCCCCGCTCGCTCCTCGTCCCCCGTCGTGGAGCGAGCGGGGCTCACTCGTACGAGGTCCGCCAGTCGCACGCCGACCGCGTCGGCGATCTGCAGCAGCAGCCCGAGCCCGGGATCGCTGGTGCCCGCCTCGATCCGGTGGATCGTCTTGCGGTCCGCGCCGACCAGCTCGCCGAGGCGCTCCTGGCTCAGGCGTGCGTGCAGCCGCGCCTCACGGATGCGCTCGCCGATCATCTGGCGGCGTACGAGTACCCAGGCGGGCGGCGGGTCAGAGGGCACCCAGCCACGCTCTGTTGATCATGAGTAGATGTCTGTACCTGGCCAGGTACTTTTACGGAAGCCGGAACCGGCCCGTCCACCTCACCTGGGATGACGCGGTTTCACCTAGAAATCCCTGGTCAGATAGGCAACCCTAAGCCATTCGAAAGTTCATTCGAATTACTGTCTGTGCTCTTGAAAATACGTTTCGGCCACGTAAGGTACGTACTTCAAGTCACGCGTGGCATATGCCTGCGCCCCCTTGGCGTGCCCCCACGGCATCCTTGCATGATCGGGAGGTCTGATGTCTGAGCTGATGTCCGGCGTCGCCCTGGGGGTGAGTACGGCGTGAAGGAGGCTGGTTCGACGAGCCTCGGCGACCGTCTGGACGCGATCGAGCAGGCCCTGCAGGTAGCACGCCAGGAGAGCCGGCCCGAGCGGCGGGAGCAGCTCCTGAACGTAGTGGGCCGGGCGGCTCAGGCCGCGCGCACCGAGCACCAGGCCGCCGAGGAGGCGCAGCGCAAGCGCCCCGCGTTCCGGGTGATCCAGGGTGGGGCCGTCGCCGCCACGCTCGCCGGAGTCGGCGCAGGGATGCGGAGCTACTGGCTGCAGCACAGGCCCACGACCGTCGCCCTGGCGGGTGCCGCGGTGAGCGTCAGTGCGCTGTTGTACTTCGCTCTGGACGGCGGCCCGCGAAAGCATCCCAGCGGCGAAGAGCTCGTCCCCTCACCTGCGGTGACGGTGGCTCATACCGAACAGGCCGAGCGGGACCGCACCCCCGAGCCGTGGCCGGCGACTTCGCCCACGCCGCCCGTCGGCGAGCCGACCGCCCCTGTCGTGCCCGTCGACGAGGCCGAGCCAACCGGCCGCGAGATACCAGCAGCAGAGTCCAGCAAGCCTGCCGGCTCGGACAGCCCCACTGCCGAGCCACCACGCCCAGGCCGCGGAACCGGCCCCGCGGTCCCGCCCGGGCTGGACCGCGACGGCGAAGGAATGCGGCCCCACAGCGGCGCGCACGCCTCCCTACGCGGCTAGCGGCCGGCGCTCCAGACGGACGGTCTCCGGGTCGAACCCGGGGCCTCTGCGGTCCGTCGGAAGGATCGCCACCCTGAACAGGTCGCGCACGACCTCGCTCCGGACGGTGACCGGCTCGGCCTTCCACTGCTCCCAGGTGTAGCCGACCATCCGCGCGAGCCGGCGCTGCTGCGCGGTGGCGGCGAGCTTGAGACGCAGCTCCGCGATCTCTGTGTCGAACGAGGCGAGACCGGTCAGCGCCATGCTGATGTCGATGTCCGGGTTCCTGGCGAGGTTGTCGAGCTGCTCCTTCGTCTGGCGCTTGCGCCGCTCGAGTTCGGTGATCTGCGCGCTGACGCTCTTGCCCTCGTCGCCGCCCTGGGCGTGCAGCTCGGTGATGAACCGCGGGTCGTTCAGCAGGCTGAGCACCTTGCCGTCGACGAACGCGTCGACGTGGTCGGTCTTCCGGGAGACCTTCTTGCAGACGGGGCAGTAGTACTGGGTGTACCGGGTGCGGCGCTGCGGCTTGTCCTTGCCGCCGACGGGTCGGCCGCGCATCGTCGCGCCGCAGCCGCCGCAGTCCGCGACCGTCGAGAGCATGTACTTCCGTTCCCGCCCGGGGTAGGGGTTCTCCTTCGCGTTCCGCTCGTACTGGGCCTTGATGTCCTGCCACGTCTCGGGACTGATGATCGGCTTCCACGCTGCCTTCTTCAGCACCCCGTCGTGCAGGAGGAGACCGGCGATCCGCGGGCTGAGGACGTAGTCCCGCCACGTCTTGGCGGTCCACGGGTTCCCGGCGGTCGTCGTGCACTTGGTGTTCAGCCACCGGATGACGCCGATCTGGGACAGGCCGGCCAGCTGGCGTTCGACGCCTTCGGCCGCGTACGCGGCTTCCTCGGGGACGTGCTGGGTGAGGTCATAGATCGGGACCTCCACCGTCTCGCCGGTCTTCGCGTCCGTCTTCTTGCGGGTGCCGGTCTGCACACCGAAGCCGAAGGGCCGGTGCCCGCCGACTTGGCTGAGCCCCTTGGCGGCCCGGACGGTGAGGCCGTTGCGCACCCGGCGGGAGGTGTTGTCCGACTCCCGGCATGCCTGCGCGACTTCGATGCGCAGGACGAACCGGTCTTCGGGGTTGTCGAGGTTGCGGACGCCGGACACGGAGGCCAGTCGCAGGTCCCTGCTGTCCGCGATGGCCAGGAGCCGCTCGAGGTCGTACGGCTGCCGCATGAGCCGGTCGCCGTGGTAGACGAGGATGCGGTCGATCTCACCGGCCTCGAGAGCCTTCAGCAGCGCCGCCCAGCCCGGCCGCTTCCGGTGACGCTGCCACGCGGAGCGCGAGTTGTCCTTGAAGACGTGGGCTTCCGATATCGCCCACCCGAGCTGCACCGCCCGCTCGCGGCACTGGGTCTCCTGGCGGTCGACCTTCTCGAGCGAACCGTCCGGCGCGTAGCTCAACCGGCAGTAGATACCGGCCCGTTGCGGCAGGGCTTCAGTCATGCCGGTAGTGTATGAGATAGCTGGGGGGCAAGCGAGATCGCTCCC
The DNA here is from genome assembly GCF_040706335.1 of Streptomyces sp. NPDC048389. Classification (NCBI taxonomy): domain Bacteria; kingdom Bacillati; phylum Actinomycetota; class Actinomycetes; order Kitasatosporales; family Streptomycetaceae; genus Streptomyces; species Streptomyces sp. NPDC048389. The sequence goes on from NZ_JBEZKP010000052.1 coordinate 26,739, forward strand.
GGCTCGTGCACGGTGGTCGCCGACCATCCCGCGCTGCGGGAGCGGTCCGGCCGTTGAACGGTTCCCCGGTGTACGGGCCGTTGAACGGTTCCCCGGTGTACGGGCCGTTGAACGGTTCGGGCCCCGGTTGCGTACTTCCCGGTACCGCCCAGTAGTTTGACCGGCTAGGTTCGACCGGCGGTCGGCCGCCGGTCGACCGGTGAGCTGACCGGCCACTCAGCAGGGCTATTGGTTGCCGTGTAACGCATCGGCTCTGGAGGCACATTGTTGCGGCGCATCAACGGAACAGCACTCATCATCGCGGCCCTGGTCGTCACGGTCGGCGCACTCGCCTTCCCCGTGTGGTCCTACGCCGACCGTTCCGGCACCGGTCAGGACAATCTCAACGCCTCGAGTGTGGCAACCCAGTGGGGGCCTCTGTCGGCCACCGACCGCGACTTCCTGGTCAAGGTACGGCTGGCCGGCCTGTGGGAGCTGCCCGCCGGACAGCAGGCGATCGAACGCGCGCCCACGGAAGCGATCAAGGCCACCGGCGACCACCTCGTCGTCGGCCACACCGACCTGGACGAGCGGGCACGCAGAGTCGCCGCACAGCTCGGCGTCGAGCTGCCCAACCAGCCCACCGAGCAGCAGCAGGGCTGGCTGCGGGAGCTGTCAGCGGCACAGGGAGAGGAATACGAGCGCAAGTTCGCGCAGATCCTGCGGACCGCGCACGGCAAGGTGTTCGCGCTGATCGCCGAGGTCAGGCACACCACCCGCAACACGCTGATCCGGCAGCTCGCGACGGACGCCAACCAGACGGTGCTCGACCACATCACCATGCTGGAGCAGACCGGCCGAGTCGACTTCGACGCCATCGCCAACGGCGAGGCCGCCACCGCGACGGCCAGCCCGAGCGGCCCGCCGCCGCCGGACGGCAACCTGCCCCCGTCACCGTCGGCGGTCAGGCCGACGGGCGACCAGTCGTTCACGTCCCGGCCGACACCGCAGCCGGGTGCGCCCACGGCGATCAACACCGACCGTCCGGCACCGCAGGACCCCGTCCCGGCGGGGTGAGAGGTCCCGGCGGGCCTTCCCGACCGACCGGGAGGGCCCGCGCCGCGCCGGAGGCCCGCGCGAACCCGGAGGGGTCCTGCCGGCCCGGAGGTCCTGCCGGCCCGGAGGGGTCCTGCCGGCCCGGAGGGGTCCTGCCGGCCCGGAACCTCAAATGAAGCTCTGAAGGTCCCCTCCTCCGGATTCACCTCGCCGTGACGGGGCCATGACCCCAGCACGTCACACGTCGGGCGTGAGCGGAAGAGGGGGACCATGGAACTCGGTATCGGAATCGGCTGGCGACCGGAGATCGCGGAGACCGTGGAGCGGCTGCCGGGACTCGACTGGGTCGAGGTGGTCGCCGAGAACATCTGCCCCGGCCATCTCCCGCCCGCGCTGCTCCGGCTGCGCTCACGCGGCGTCCGCGTCGTCCCGCACGGCGTCTCGCTCGGTCTCGGCGGCGCGGACCGGCCGTCGCAGCGGCGGCTCGCCGATCTGGCCGAGCGGGCCCAGGCACTGGGGGCACCGCTGGTCACCGAACACATCGCGTTCGTACGGGCGGGCGGCGCGCGAACCGCCTCCCCAGCCCTGGAGGCCGGCCATCTGCTGCCCGTCCCCCGCACCCGGGACGCGCTGGGGGTCCTGTGCGAGAACGTACGCATCGCCCAGGACTCGCTGCCGGTGCCGCTGGCGCTGGAGAACATCGCGGCGCTGATCTCCTGGCCCGGCGAGGAGCTCACCGAGGGGCAGTTCCTCGCGGAGCTCGTCGAACGGACCGGCGTTCGGCTGCTGATCGATGTGGCCAACCTCCACACGAATCACGTCAACCGCGGCGAGGATCCGTCCCAGGCGCTGGACGAACTGCCGGTCGAGGCGATCGCCTACGTCCATGTCGCGGGCGGCATCGAACGCGACGGCATCTGGCACGACACGCACGCGCACCCGGTGACGCGTCCGGTCCTGGACGTCCTGTCCGCCCTCCGGGCCAGGGTGAACCCGCCGGGGGTGCTGCTGGAGCGCGACGACGACTTTCCGGCGGGGCCGGAGCTGGAGGGCGAACTGGCGACGATCCGGGCGACGTTGGCAGCGGCGGGTGGTGGCGGGGCCCCGGGCACGCCCGCGGCGGGCCGTTCCCTCACCCCGACCCTTACCGAACCGGGGGCTCCTCCCCCTCGGCCTGGCGGCCCGGGGGCATCCCGGCCGGGCCCCCGCGCCTCGATGACCGGCGAGGCCGACCCGTCAGCACGTCCGGCGATGGCCCGTCCGGCGATTGAGGACCCAGCGCGAAGCGCGGCACGGGGTCAAGGGCCCGTCCCGGTCACGGGAGTGGGCGAAGTGGGGGGACGGTCCCGCGCAGCGGCCCACCACGCGGCCGCACCCGCCACCACCGCCCCCCGCGAAGCCGCCCGCGAGCGCCTCGCACTCGCCCAGGCCGCCCTGCTGTCCGCGCTCGTCGCGGGCACCCCCGCGCCCGAGGGCTTCGACGCACGCCGCCTCCGCGTGCAGAGCCGCGCGCTCGCCGCCAAGCGGGCGGACGTCGTCGCGAAGGTCGCGCCCGAGCTGCCGGAGATCCTCGGCGAGGGCTACCGTTCGGCGTTCCTCGCGTACACCGGGAACCGCCCCATGCACGCCGGCTACCGGCGTGACGCCCTCGAATTCGCCGAGCACCTGCTCGCCGCCGACCGCGTCCCGGACGGCGAGGCCCGCCGCAGGCTGACGCTCTGGTGGCAGGAGCGCGCAGCCCCCCGGCCCCCGCGCAGGACGACCCGGCTGATGCGGGCGGCGCGTGCCGCGCTCGCGGGGAGGAGAGCGGCATGACACTGCTCGCTTGGGCCGTGTATCTCGCCGTCGGCGTTTCGTCGGTCCTGCTGATCGTCCGGGTCTCCGCGGCCCGCCCCGCCGCCCGGACCGCCGGGGCGCAGGTGCACGACGTCTACGAGGCTGCCTTCCTCGCGGGCGGCCCGGCCCGGGTCGTCGACACCGCGCTTGCCGCGCTGCACGCGGACGGGCGGCTCGCCGTCGGCGGGCCCGGGATCGTGTCCGTGCTGCGGCCGACCGCTCGGGACCCGGTGGAGCGCGCGGTCTTCGCCGAGCTGGCGTCCGCGCCGAACGGCGCGTGGGACACGGTGCGACGCCGGGCGATGCTTGGTTCGGCCGTGCAGGAGGTGGGCGACGTGCTCGCCACGCGCGGCCTGATGGTGCCGCCCTCACCACCCGGTGTCACACGACTCGTCTCCTGGGGCCTGGCCCAGACCGTGCTCTGTGTGATCGGAGTACCGGCCTCGATCATCGTCACGGTCATCGAGTCCGTGAGTGACCCGTTCGTCGATCACAGTACGCCGTTCGTCTTCCTGGTCTTCCCGGCCCTGGCGGCCGGTGCCGTGATCGGCGGTCTGCTGGCGGGCCGCGCGCGGCGGCGCGTCACACGGGCCGGGCTCAGGGCCCTGCGCTCGTACCGGGCCGAACGTCCGCGGCCACAGACGCCTGCCGACGCGGTCGCCCTGAACGGGTGGCGCGGGGTGCCGGACCCGGTGCTGCGGGCGGCGCTGACCGCCTCGGCCCGGTCCCGTACGGCGCCGGCGGGCCACGGCGGCTCGTCGTCGGAGAGCTTCCACCTCGTCGGTGAGCCCGTGTGGTGCGCCGGTTCCGCCCCCGGCTCAGGGGGGTGCGGCAGCTCCGGCGGCGGTTCGGGCTGTGGCGGGTCCGGAGGGTCGGGTTCCAGCTGCGGCGGCGGCTCATCCGGTTCCAGCTGCGGCGGCGGCTCCTCGGGCTCCAGCTGCGGCGGCGGCTCCTGACGGGCGGGCATCGGGGTGAATGACGCCGACACCGCCGATCGGTGCTTTACTTCGCGCACCGCCTCTGCGAGAGATCCCCTTCGTCCCATGGCCGTCGCCGGCCGCCCGCGCACGAAGGGAACGCGATGCGCACATCCGCGAAGTACGGGGCCGTGGCGGGCCTCGGTTCCTTGGTCCTCACCTCGATCGCCGTCGCCCCCGCGGGCGGAACGACCACGACCGATGCCGAGTCCCGCGGCACCGTGGTGGCAGCCGAGCGCGCCGCCGCGGCCGGTATCGATTTCGGCCGCTGCCCCGCCGTCGAGAAGCTGCCCGACCCGGTCCGGTGCGGCACTGTCAAGGTCCCGCTCGACTACGCCGACCCGTCGGGGCGTCAGATCGAACTGACCGTCAGCCGCGTGGCGGCGCACGGCAAGAGGTCCGAGCGGCAGGGCGCCTTCATCTACAACCCGGGCGGCCCCGGCGCCTCCAGCATGACGTTCCCGCTGGCGGCCGAGCTGCCCGAGTGGAAGCGGATCGCCGAGGCGTACGACATCGTGGGCTACGCGCCCCGCGGCGTCGGCCGGTCCGCGCCGCTGTCGTGCCAGAACCCGCAGGACTTCCTCAAGGCGCCCACACAGGCCCCGACCCACCCGTCCCTCTCGTACAAGAAGGAGCGCATCGCGCAGGCCCGTGCGTACGCCGAAGGCTGCGCGGAGCGCAACGGCGCGGCACTGCGCCACTACACGTCGCTGAACAACGCCCGCGACCTCGACGTCCTGCGGGCGGCACTGGGCGAACGGAAACTGACCTTCATGGGCGCCTCGTACGGCACCTACTTCGGCGCCCTGTACGCGACGATGTTCCCGTCACATGTGCGCCGTATGGTCTTCGACTCCGCGGTCGACCCGGACCCGGAGCAGATCTGGTACCGCAACAACCTGGACCAGTCGGAGGCGTTCGAGAGCAGGTGGGCCGACTTCCGCGCCTGGGTGGCCCAGCACCACGAGACCTACGGGCTCGGCCCGACGGCCGAGGACGTGGCCCACAGCTACGAGAAGGCGCGCGCCCGGCTCGCGGCGGAGCCCGCGGGCGGCACGGTCGGCCCCGGCCAGCTGCACGCGGCCTTCCTCGGAACCGGCTACTACGACGGCTACTGGCCGCTGCGGGCCACCGCGCTGTCGGAGTATCTGAAGGGCAACCCCGAGCCACTGATCACCCAGGCGGCGCCGGACAAGAAGAGCGCGAAGGCCGCGGAGAACGGCACCGCCGTCTACACGGCGGTCGAGTGCAACGACGCCCCGTGGCCGGAGGACTGGCTGACCTGGGACCTCGACAACTCGCTGCTGGCACGGCGCGCGCCGTTCGAGACGTGGGACAACGTCTGGATGAACCTGCCGTGCGCCTTCTGGCCCGCGCCGCGGCAGCAGCCGCTGGACGTGCGCACCGCACCCGGTGAGCTGCCGGCCACGCTGATCCTGGCCGCCGAACGGGACGCGGCCACTCCGTACGCGGGGGCGCTGGAGCTCCAGCGGCGGCTGGCGGGCTCGGTGCTGATCACGGAGGAGGACGCGGGCACGCACGGTATCGGCGGCGGCAGCAACGCCTGCGTCAATGACCATCTGGAGGACTACCTGCTGCGGGGAGAGACGCCGGTGCGGCGCGCATCATGCGCGCCGCACCCGGAGCCGGACCCGGTGTCGCTGGACCGGCGGGCGGAGCAGCGGAAGCTGCCGCACACCGTCTGATCTTCCGGGTCACATGGACGGCTGGGTGTCCGCCCTGGTGGGGCGGAAACCCGGCCGTCAGGTTTTTCGAGGCCCGGGTGAGGTTACGCGAACGTCGCCCGCACTTTCCGGGCCCGGGCGAGGTACGCGAACCCGCCCGTCCGGTTTCCGGGACCCGGGACCCGGGGAAGGTTACGCGAGCCCGGCCACCAGGTCCGCCACGTCCTTGCGGCGGCCGGTGTAGAACGGCACCTCTTCGCGGACGTGCATCCGGGCCTCGGAGGCGCGCAGGTGACGCATCAGGTCGACGATGCGGTACAGCTCGTCCGCCTCGAAGGCCAGGAGCCACTCGTAGTCGCCGAGCGAGAACGACGCGACCGTGTTGGCGCGCACGTCCGGGTAGCCGCGGGCCATCTTGCCGTGGTCGGCGAGCATCCGGCGGCGGTCCTCGTCGGGCAGCAGGTACCAGTCGTAGGAGCGCACGAAGGGGTAGACGGAGACGTAGTTGCGGGGCGTCTCGTCGGCCAGGAACGCCGGGATGTGCGACTTGTTGAACTCGGCGGGCCGGTGCAGCGCCATGTTCGACCAGACCGGCTCGAGGGAGCGGCCGAGACGGGTGCGGCGGAAGCGATTGTACGCGTCCTGCAGTTCGTCAGCGGTCTCCGCGTGCCACCAGATCATGACGTCGGCGTCGGCGCGCAGCCCGGAGACGTCGTACGTGCCGCGCACGGTGACGTCCTTGGCGGCGAGCTGGTCGAACAGCTCCTGGACCTCCTCGGCGTAACCGGAGCGGTCTTCGGGCAGCACGTCGCGCAGCTTGAAGACGGACCACAGCGTGTACCGGATGACCTCGTTGAGGTCCTTGGCCTTCTTGCCCGCGTTCGGAATCTTTTCTGGCGCACTCATACGGCTATTGTCCCGCCTCGTGTTCCGTGCCCCGCGCCAGGGTCGGCGTGGCGAGGATCTCGTCGGCCGCGCGCTGCCCGCTCGCGATGCAGGCGGGGATGCCGACCCCGTCGTACACGGCGCCGCAGACCCGCAGGCCGGGCACCTTGGCGACCTCGTCGCGGATGCGGGCGACCCGGGCGAGGTGTCCGACGGGGTACTGGGGCAGGCCGCCGGTCCAGCGGGTGACCTCGGCGGCCACGGGTTGCGCGGTGAGGCCGACCGCGGCGCCGAGGTCGGCCAGGGAGAGGTCGACCAGCTCGGCGTCCTCGCGTTCGAGGGCCTGCTCCTCGCCGTAGCGGCCGACGGAGGTGCGCAGCACGAAAAGGTCGCCCGCGCTCCGGTCGACCCAGCCCCACTTGTTGGACGAGAACGTGGACGCCTTGATCGTGCGGCCGTCCACGGGCGGGACGAGGAACCCGCTGCCGGCCGGCATCCCGGCCGTGTCGGCGCGCCGGAACGCCATGGTGACCAGCGCCATCGAGGCGTACTCGACGTGCCCGAGCCCGGTCGCCGCGGCCGGGCACTCACCGGCGAGGAGCGCCGAGGCGGACCAGGCGGGCGTCGCGAGCACGACGGCGTCGGCGTCGAACGTGTCCCGGTCGGTGCGGACCCGCCAGCCGGCGGCGGTACGGGCCAGGCCGAGGACGGGTGCCTCGGTGCGGATGTCGCCGCCCTGCGCGCGTACGGCGCCGGCGACGGCGCCCGGCAGCGTGCCGATGCCGCCGTCGAGGCCCATGAAGACCGGCCCGCCGTGCTGCTGCGCGGCGGCTTCGGCCTGGACGGCGCGGACGCCGTCGAGCAGCGAACCGTGGGTCCTGGCCGCCTCGAACAGCCGGGGCACGGCCGCGCGCATGGAGATGCGGTACGCGTCGCCCGCGTACACCCCGCCGAGCAGCGGTTCCACGAGCCGGTCGACGACCTCCCGGCCGAGGCGCTCGGCGACGTACGCGCCGACGGCCACGTCGTCGCCGATCTCGGCCGGCGGGAGGTCCTTCTCGTGCTCGATACGGGACAGGCCCTCCGGTGAGAGCAGCCCGGCCAGGGCCGACGCGTCGCCCGGGACGCCCATCACATGGCCCTTCGGCATCGGCCGCAGGGCGTCGCGGGTCCACACCGCGGAGGCCGCCGTGGCCGGTGGCTCGAGGCGGTCGCCGAGGCCGACCGCCCGGGCGAGGCCGGTGCCCTCCGGGCGGCGGGCGAGCATCGACTCGGCGCCCAGGTCGACGCGTACGCCCTCGATCTCCCCCGACAGCAGCTTGCCCCCGACCCGGTCGGTGGCCTCGAGGAGGGTGACGCGCACGCCGGAGGCGAGCAGCCGGTGCGCGGCGGCGAGACCGGCGATGCCGCCCCCGGCGACCACGACATGGCGCGCAGGTGTGTCCACGTTCATGGCCCAACTCTCTCAAACCCCGTTCCGAGTCCTGACCGTGACCGCTTCGGGACCGGAATCCGGCAACCCGCGGCGGGGGCTCGTACGTCGAACCTGCGACTTGTCGCCACACATCCCCCGGGGGGCCGGTATGGGTTCACGACGTACATGCGCGGTGCTGCTTCTCACCGCCTCGCTCGCCCTTGCGGGGTGCGGCGCGGGCGGTTCGGACTCCGGCGACGAGGCTCGGAGCGCGGCGAAACCCGCCGCGCAGGAGGAGCGGGACGGGGCTGCGGGCTCCGGCTACGCGGCGGACGAGGCCGCCGGGCAGCCGGCGGAGGGCAGGGCCCCTGCGAAGCCGGCCGCGGCGCCGCAGGCCCACGTCATCCGGACCGCCACGCTGGAGGTGGAGGTGGAGAACGCCACGAAGGCGCTCGCCGCCGCCCGCACGACGGCGCTGGCCGCCGGCGGTCATGTGGAGAACGAGACCACGGAACGGATCGACGACACCCACGTCACCTCCCACGTCGTTCTCCGCGTCCCGCAGGAGCGGTACGACTCCGTGCTGACTGAACTGGCGGGCGTGGGAAAGCTGTTGGCCCGCAAGGCCGACGCCAAGGACGTCACCGACCAGGTGGTGGACGTGGAGAGCCGCATCGCGACGCAGCGGGCGAGCGTGGCGAGGGTGCGGGAGCTGATGGAGCGGGCGACGAAGCTGGCCGACGTCGTCACCCTGGAGGGGCAGTTGAGCAGCCGTCAGGCGGACCTGGAGTCGCTGCTGGCGCAGCAGGCCGCGCTGAAGGACCGCACCTCGATGGCGACGATCACGCTGACGCTGTCGGAGCGGGAGCGGCCGGAGTCCGGGAAGGACGACGACCCGGGTTTCCTGGACGCGCTCGGCGGGGGCTGGGACGCGCTGACGGCGACGCTGCGCTGGACCGCGGTGGTCATCGGCGCGGTGGCGCCGTTCGCGGCCGTGGCGGCGGTGTTGTACGCGGTGTGGCGGTGGCTGGTGCGGCCCCGGCTGCCCCGGCGGCCGGTCCCTGCCACGGCGGCCGCTCCCCGGGCGGTGGAGGACTGAACAGCCTCTTCCCCGTAGCGTGTTCCCCATGACGACGACCGAGCGCCTGGTGATCATCGGGGGCGACGCGGCGGGCATGTCCGCCGCGTCGCAGGCACGCAGGATGAAGGGCCCGGACGAGCTGGAGATCGTCGCGTTCGAACGCGGCCACTTCAGCTCGTTCTCCGCGTGCGGCATTCCGTACTGGGTGAGCGGCGACGTCGGCACACGCGAGGAGCTGATCGCGCGCACGCCGCAGGAGCACCGCGAGCGCGCCATCGATCTGCGGATGCGCACCGAGGTGACGGAGATCGACGTCCCGGGCGGCCGGGTGCGCTCGCGCGACCTGGAAACCGGCGAGGAAGCCTGGACCGGCTACGACAAGCTGGTGATCGCCACCGGCGCCCGGCCGGTCCGCCCCGCACTGCCCGGCATCGACGCGCCCGGCGTGCACGGTGTCCAGACCCTCGACGACGGCCAGGCCCTGCTGGACACCCTCGACCGCACCGACGGGCGCCGCGCGGTCGTCGTCGGCGCCGGATACATCGGCGTCGAGATGGCGGAGGCCCTCCTGAAGCACGGCTACGAGGTCACGGTCGTCGACCGCGGCGAGCAGCCGATGGCCACCCTCGACCCGGACATGGGCCGGCTGGTCCACGACGCCATGTCGGGCATGGGCATCACGACGGTCCCCGGCACGGCCGTCACCGCGATCGTGACCGGTGCCGACGGCCGGGTCCGTGCGGTCGCGACCGACGACGCCGAGTACCCGGCGGACGTGGTCGTCCTCGGCATCGGCGTCGCGCCGGAGACCGCCCTCGCCCGCGCGGCCGGCCTGCCGCTGGGCAGCCACGGGGGCCTGCTCACCGATCTGGCGATGCGGGTCCGCGGCCATGACGACATCTGGGCGGGTGGCGACTGCGTCGAGGTCCTCGACCTCGTCTCCGGCCGCGAACGCCACATCGCGCTCGGCACCCACGCCAACAAGCACGGCCAGATCATCGGCGCGAACGCGGGCGGCGGCTACGGCACGTTCCCCGGCGTGGTCGGCACCGCCGTCAGCAAGGTCTGCGAACTGGAGATCGCCCGCACGGGCCTGCGCGAGAAGGACGCCCGGGCAGTGGGCCTGCAGTACGTGACCGCGACGATCGAGTCGACGAGCCGGGCCGGCTACTTCCCCGGCGCTGCCCCGATGACGGTCAAGATGCTGGCGGAGCGCCGTACGGGCCGGCTGCTGGGCGTGCAGATCGTGGGCCGGGAGGGCGCGGCGAAACGCGTGGACATCGCGGCGGTGGCCTTGACGGCCGGCATGACGGTCGAACAGCTGACGGCCCTGGACCTCGGCTACGCCCCGCCCTTCTCCCCCGTCTGGGACCCGGTCCAGGTGGCTGCCCGCAAGGCGACGTCGGCGGTGCGGGCAGCGGGCGCGTAACGCCTGCGGCAAGGCTCCCGCTCTGCGCGATCAGCCGGCAGGGCCGTTCAAGCCCCGTCGGCACCCGAGCCGCGGGGAAGCACGGCCTCGCCGACGTTCGAGGCGCAGGGTCCGGGGCGGAGCCCGGGAACGGGTCCGGGCGGAGACCGGTTTCGGGAAGGGGCGGGTAGGGGAGAAGGCGCCGCGCAGCGGCCCCTCCCTGCGCCGCACCTACCGCGCCGCGCCTCCCTGCGCCGCGCCTACCGCGCCGCCCCTACCACGCCGCACCTACCGCGCCGCGCTACCGCGCCGTCTGCTCGTGCACGTCCGCCACCAGCCGCGTCAGCGCGTCCGGCTCCGTCGTCGGCAGCACCCCGTGCCCCAGGTTGAAGATGTGGCCCTCGAGACCCGCCGCCGCGTCCAGCACCTCACGGGTCTTCGCACGCACCGCCTCCGGCGTGGAGAACAGCACCGCCGGGTCCAGGTTGCCCTGGAGCGCCTTGCCGGGACCGACTCGGCGCACGGCCTCGTCCAGCGGGACGCGCCAGTCGACACCGACCACGTCCGCGCCCGCCTCGCCCATGAGGCCCAGCAGCTCCCCCGTACCGACGCCGAAGTGGATGCGCGGGACGCCGTAGGACGCGACGGACTCGAAGACCTTCACCGACGCGGGCATCACCGAGCGCCGGTAGTCGGCGGGGGCCAGCGCACCCACCCACGAGTCGAAGAGCTGCACCGCCGACGCGCCCGCCTCGATCTGGACCTTCAGGAAGGCGGAGGTGATCTCCGCGAGGCGGTCCAGCAGGTCGGCCCACAGCTGCGGGTCGCCGTACATCAGGGCCTTGGTGTTCTCGTGGTTGCGCGACGGGCCGCCCTCGACGAGGTAGCTCGCCAGCGTGAACGGCGCCCCGGCGAACCCGATGAGCGGGGTCGCTCCGAGCTCGCCCGTCAGAATGCCCATCGCCTCGGTGACGTACGAGACGTCGTCGGGCGTGAGGTCGCGCAGCCGCGCGAGGTCGGCGCGCGTCCGGATCGGCTCGGCGACGACCGGGCCGACGCCGGGCTTGATGTCGAGATCGATGCCGATCGCCTTGAGCGGCACGACGATGTCGCTGAAGTAGATCGCGGCGTCGACCTTGTGCCGCCGTACCGGCTGAAGGGTGATCTCCGCGACGAGATCGGGCCGCATGCACGACTCGAGCATCGGGATGCCCTCGCGGACTTTCAGGTACTCGGGCAGTGAGCGCCCCGCCTGCCGCATGAACCAGACCGGCGTGTGAGGCACCGGCTCCCGGCGGCACGCCTTCAGGAAGGCGGAGTCGTACGTCTTCGTCTGCTTGCCCGCGGGGCTGTGGTTGGCGCTCACGCGTTGAATCTTCGCATGTGCGCGGGAAGTGCCTGCCCCGGCATGGGTGTCCCTCCCTGCGCAAAGCTCCCGTTCCGCCTACTCTTCCCCGCATGGCTGCGGCTCAGGGACACTTTTCCGATCATTCCAACGGCGCTGACGACAAGGAGAGCGTGGGACCGGGTGCCGAATCGAGCGCCGTCCCGCGTGCGTTCCGCCAGGCGGTCGAGTCGCTGCGGTCGGCCCGGCTACGACCGGAGATCGAGATCGATCCGACGCGGCCCCCGCAGCGGCTCGCGCCGCACGCGTACGCGCTGGAGGCGGCGGTCGTCGACGGCGAGGACGATCTCGCGGACGGGCGCCTCGTACTGCTGCACGAGCCGGCCGGCCATGACGCGTGGCAGGGCACCTTCCGGCTGGTGACACTGGTGCGCGCGGAGCTGGAGCCGGAAATGGCCGCCGACCCCCTCCTGCCGGAGGTGTGCTGGTCGTGGCTGACGGGCGCGCTGGAGGCACGCGGGCTGTCGTACGGGGAGCCGAGCGGCACCGTCACCCGCGCGGGGTCTCACTATTTCGGTGGACTTGCCGAGCGCCGTCCGGCGACGCAGATCGAGATCCGCGCGTCGTGGACCCCCAGGGAGGGCCCGGGCGGTGTGCCGGACACCGCCGCACATCTGGTGGCCTGGTGCGATCTGCTCTGCCAGGTGGCCGGACTGCCTCCGTCGCCGGCCGGTCCGGCGGACAACGCGACGGGCGTGGTGACACTGCCGCAGCGCCGCGGCCCGCAGCAGCCCTGAATCGGGGCGCGACCGGGGCACGGGAGACTGGCACGCGGCCGTACCCAGGAACGACGCCTGGAGCGGTCGCTCGTAGGATGATCGATCGCCTGTCCGAATTGCCCCGATTGTTACTCACCAAATCGTGATCATTCTCTAAAGGCGGACGGGTTGGCTGCCGAAGAGGTCAATGACCCAACTGCACGGTTCGCCCCCGGCTTCATCCCCGAGCCGGCCCCGTCCCGCACCTTTCCAGGAGGCCTGGTGTCCGTTCTTCTCGAGCAGCCCGCAAGCCTGGTCGCCTACCGCCCGAACAAGCCGACGGCCATGGTCGTCGTGGCCGACCCGCGCGTCCGTTCCACCGTCACCCGCCACCTGTGGGCGCTCGGGGTCCGTGACGTCATCGAAGCGTCGTCCATCGCGGAGGCCCGTCCCCGCGTCGGCAACCCGCGCGACATCTGCGTTGCCGACGTCCACCTGCCCGACGGTTCCGGGCTGACCCTGCTCTCCGAGACCCGCGCGGCAGGCTGGCCCAACGGGCTGGCGCTGTCGGCCGCCGACGACATCGGCGCCGTCCGCAACGCCCTGGCCGGCGGCGTCAAGGGTTACGTCGTCACCGGCACCCGTACCAACATCGGCCACCCGACCCGCCCCGGCGCCGCCCCCATCGGCGCCGCGGCCAACCGTATGCACCGCCGCCCCCCGGGTGCCCCGAGCCACCCGGGCGGCTACCGGGAACTGTCCGGCCGCGAGGTGGAGGTACTGCGCCTCGTCGCGGAAGGCCAGTCCAACAAGGCGATCGGCGTCTCCATGGGCCTGTCCGCGCTGACCGTCAAGAGCCACCTGGCCCGTATCGCACGCAAGCTGGGCACGGGCGACCGCGCGGGAATGGTGGCGGTCGCCCTGCGCACCGGCATCATCCACTGAACCGCTCCGCTTCCCCCGGCGCCCGTCGACGGAACGTTCCGTCGACGGGCGCGTGCCGTTCAGAGACACCCTCGGCGGTGCCGGAGCGGTCATGACTGCACGAGGACCGCGGGCCCTCTTGCGTGCTGCCCACGGGGGATCCAGGCGGACCGTTACGCCGTTGCCGAAGATCGAGTCGTGCAGCTCCATTTCGACACGTCGTGCTGGTCGATGTGATCGACTGTCAGGCCGGACAGTCCCCCTGGCCCAGTCCGAAGGCCGCCGGACACGCCGGAGCACACTCCCTCACGCTCTGCGCGCCCTCGATGCACGCCGGCACGACCGCGCCGCTGGACGCCCGCGCCTCCGGCCGCCGCCGTCGAGCCGGCAGCTTCGCACGTCGAACCGAGCGCGCGCACGAGGCCCCAGGTGGCCGGCTCCGCAGCACACCGCGCCACCAAGGCCCCGAGCCCCGGCCAGAGCCACCGAGGCCGCGACGGTGCTCGGGTACCCCGAGATTCCGGTCACCCCGTCCTGCAACGCCACCTCCGGCGTCCCCCACCGCGGGGCGTCGACCGGGGCGTCGGGCAGCCCTCCTGCCCGTGGGCGCCGCCGCGATCTCGACCAAGGCAGGCGGCGGCACGCCCGCGGGGCACCCGGGAGCAGCAATCGCAGCCCGCCATGAGATGTACGGAGCACCGTTTTCCCAGGTCAGGCGATTCTTCGTACGAAGGTGCAGGTCAGGCCGCCGTGAGGCCGGATACCCTTGACACGTGACCGACGCCCGAGAGACAGCAGAGACAGCACTGCTCACCACCGGGGGCGCTCCCTCGGACGACGACGTCCCTGCCGCAGGGGTGCCGATCCCCTTGCTGGAGCCCAGGGAGGGCATCCCGCCGGTGGTCGCCGACGAGGAGGCCCTCGCCGAGGTGATCGCCGCCTTCGCGGCCGGCACCGGGCCCGTGGCCGTCGACGCCGAGCGGGCGTCCGGCTACCGGTACGGACAGCGCGCCTACCTCGTCCAGCTGCGCCGTCAGGGCGCCGGCACCGCGCTCGTCGATCCCGTCGGCTGCCCCGACCTGTCGGCGCTGGGCGACGCGCTCGCAGACGCCGAATGGATCCTTCACGCCGCCACCCAGGATCTGCCGTGTCTGCGTGAAATAGGCATGGTCCCCGGTCGGCTGTTCGACACGGAGCTGGCCGGACGGATCGGCGGCCATCCGCGGGTCGGGCTCGGCGCGATGGTCGAGAGCGTCCTCGGGTACGCCCTGGAGAAGGGACACTCTGCCGTCGACTGGTCCACCCGCCCCCTGCCGGAGCCCTGGCTGCGGTACGCGGCGCTCGACGTGGAGCTGCTGGTCGACCTGCGCGACGCGCTGGAGAAGGATCTCGACCGGCAGGGCAAGCTGGAGTGGGCCCGCCAGGAGTTCGACGCGATCGCGTCCGCACCGCCGCCGCCCCCGCGCCGTGACCCCTGGCGTCGCACGTCCGGGATGCACAAGGTGCGCCGCCGCCGCCAGATGGCGGTCGTCCGGGAGATGTGGACGGTCCGCGACCGGGTCGCCCAGCGGCGTGACGTGTCGCCCGGCAAGGTGCTCGGCGACGCCGCGATCATCGAGGCCGCGCTCGCGCTGCCCGCGAACGTGCACGCGCTGACCGCGCTGCCCGGGTTCGGGAACCGGATGGGCAGGCGCCAGCTCGAGCAGTGGCAGGCCGCGGTCGAGCGGGCCAAGGCCCTCCCGGACGCCGAACTGCCCCAGCCGGGCCAGCCGCTGAACGGCCCCCCTCCGCCGCGCTCGTGGGCGGACAAGGACCCGGACGCCGCGGCCCGTCTGTCCGCCGCGCGGGCAGGTGTCTCCGCGCTGGCGGAGGAGCTGAACCTGCCGCAGGAGAACCTGATCACGCCGGACACGGTGCGGCGCATCTGCTGGGAGCCGCCGTCCGACGTGACGGTGGCCTCCGTCTCGGACGCCCTGACCGAGTTGACCGCCCGCCCCTGGCAGGTGGAACTGGTCGCGCCCGTGCTGGCACAGGCGCTGACCGCCGAAGGACCGTGACCGAGCGGGGGCCCTGACGTGTGACGTTCACCGCTCCGGCGTCCGGGGGTGTGCAGCTTGGTTACCCACAAGTAGCATGGGGCGAGCAAGCGCACGCTCAGGCGTGCGTGCCGCAGCAGTGCAACCCCGCACCCTGGAGGAGAGCCATCGTGCCTCGTACCGTCAGGGACGTCGTCTTCGTCGACGGCGTCCGCACCCCGTTCGGCAAGGCGGGCCCGAAGGGCATCTACCACGAGACCCGCGCCGACGATCTCGTCGTGAAGGCCATCCGGGAGCTGCTGCGCCGCAACCCGGCTCTCGACCCGAAGAAGATCGACGAGGTCGCCATCGCCGCGACCACGCAGATCGGTGACCAGGGTCTGACCCTCGGCCGCACCGCCGGCATCCTCGCCGGTCTGCCGCAGTCCGTACCGGGCTACTCGATCGACCGCATGTGCGCCGGCGCGCTCACCGCGGTCACCAGCGTCGCCGGCTCCATCGCCTTCGGCGCGTACGACGCCGTCATCGCCGGTGGTGTCGAGCACATGGGCCGCCACCCGATGGGCGAGGCCGTCGACCCGAACCCGCGCTTCGTCAGCGAGAAGCTCGTCGACGAGTCGGCCCTGTTCATGGGCATGACCGCCGAGAACCTGCACGACCGGTACCCGCAGATCACCAAGCAGCGCGCCGACGAGTACGCCGTGCGTTCGCAGGAGAAGGCCGCCAAGGCGTACGCCGACGGCAAGATCCAGCAGGACCTGGTCCCGGTCTCCGTGCGCCGTACCAGCCCCGAGGCCGGCGAGACCGGCTGGGGTCTGGTCACCGCCGACGAGCCGATGCGCCCGGGCACCACGCTCGAGTCCCTCGCGGGCCTGAAGACGCCGTTCCGCGTCCACGGCCGCGTCACCGCCGGGAACGCCGCGGGCCTGAACGACGGCGCCACCGCCTCGATCATCGCCTCGGAGGAGTTCGCCCGCGAGCACGACCTGCCGGTCAAGATGCGCCTCGTCTCGTACGCCTTCGCCGGTGTCGAGCCCGAGGTGATGGGTTACGGCCCGATCCCCGCGACCGAGAAGGCCCTCGCCAAGGCCGGTCTGTCGATCGAGGACATCAACCTCTTCGAGATCAACGAGGCGTTCGCCGTCCAGGTCCTGGCGTTCCTCGAGCACTACGGCATCGCCGACGACGACGCGCGCGTCAACCAGTACGGCGGCGCCATCGCCTACGGTCACCCGCTCGCCTCCTCCGGTGTGCGTCTGATGACACAGCTGGCCCGCCAGTTCGAGGAGCAGCCCGAGGTCCGCTACGGCCTGACGACCATGTGTGTCGGCTTCGGCATGGGCGCCACGGTCATCTGGGAGAACCCGAACCACAAGGACGCCGGAGGCGACAAGTGACCACCACCACCGAACTCCTGAAGGGCGCGGCCGAGCTGTTCCCCGACGAGGTCGTCACGCAGGCGCACGTACGCCACCTCGACCTCCCCGCCGGTGCCGGACGCTTCGCGCTCATCACGCTGGACAACGGCCTGGACCACACCAAGCCGACCACCTTCGGCCCGCAGTCCCTCGCGAACCTGAACACCGCGATCGACCAGATCGAGGCGGAGGCGGCGAACGGCGACATCGTCGGCGCCGGCATCACCGGCAAGCCGTTCATCTTCGCCGTCGGCGCCGACCTCAAGGGCGTCGAGCTGCTGGGGCAGCACTCCGACGCGCTCGCCATCGGCAAGGGCGGCCACGACGTCTTCAAGCGTCTCTCCGGCCTCGCGGTCCCGACCTTCGCGTACTACAACGGCGCGGCCATGGGCGGCGGCGTCGAGGTCGGTCTGCACTGCTCGTACCGCACCGTCTCCAAGGCGATCCCGGCGTTCTCGCTGCCCGAGGTCTTCCTCGGCCTCGTCCCCGGCTGGGGCGGCTGCGCGATCCTGCCGAACCTGATCGGCGCGGAGCGCGCGGTCTCGGTGGTCATCGAGAACTCGCTCAGCCAGAACAAGCAGCTCAAGGGTGCGCAGGTCTTCGAGCTGGGTATCGCCGACGCGATCTTCGAGGGGGCCGACTTCCTCGAGCAGTCCCTCGTGTGGACGGCGTCCGTGCTCAAGGGCGAGATCGTCGTCGAGCGTGCCGAGGTCGACCGCGGCGAGGCATGGGACCAGGCCGTCGCCAAGGGCCGGTTCATCGCCGACTCCAAGGTGCACGGCGCGGCCCCGGCCGCCTACCGCGCCCTCGACATCATCGAGGCCGCCAAGGACGGCGACCTGCAGAAGGGCTTCGACGCCGAGGACCAGGCCCTGGCCGACCTCATCATGGGCGGCGAACTGCGCAGCGGGATCTACGCCTTCAACCTCGTCCAGAAGCGCGCCAAGCGCCCGGCCGGTGCGCCGGACAAGAGTCTGGCCCGCCCGGTCACCAAGGTCGGCGTCGTCGGTGCCGGTCTGATGGCCTCCCAGCTCGCGCTGCTGTTCCTGCGCCGCCTCGAGGTGCCGGTCGTGCTGACCGACATCGACCAGGAGCGCGTCGACAAGGGTGTGGGCTACGTCCACGCCGAGATCGAGAAGCTGCTCGGCAAGGGCCGCATCAACCAGGACAAGGCCAACCGCCTCAAGGCCCTGGTGACCGGTGTGCTGGACAAGGCCGAGGGCTTCGCGGACGCGGACTTCGTCATCGAGGCCGTGTTCGAGGAGATGGGCGTCAAGCAGAAGGTGTTCGCGGAGGTCGAGGCTGTCGCCCCGGCGCACGCGATCCTCGCCACCAACACCTCCTCGCTGTCGGTCTCCGAGATGGCCTCCAAGCTGAAGCACCCCGAGCGGGTCGTCGGCTTCCACTTCTTCAACCCGGTCGCGGTCCTCCCGCTGCTGGAGATCGTCCGCGGCGAGCAGACGGACGACGCCTCGCTGGCCACCGCGTTCGGTGTCGCGAAGAAGCTGAAGAAGACCGCGGTCCTCACCAAGGACGCCCCGGCGTTCGTCGTGAACCGCATCCTGACCCGCTTCATGGGCGAGATCCAGAACGTCATCGACGAGGGCACCCCGGTCGCCACCGCCGAGAAGGCCATCGAGCCGCTCGGCCTCCCGATGTCGCCGCTGGTCCTCCTGGAACTCGTCGGCCCGGCCATCGGCCTCCACGTCTCCGAGACCCTGAACCGCGCCTTCCCGGAGCGCTTCACGGTCTCCGAGAACCTGGCCGCGGTCGTCAAGGCCGGCAAGCGCGGTTTCTACGTCTACGATTCCGGCAAGCCGGAGCTGGACCCGGAGGTCGCCGCGCTGCTGAAGCAGGGCGACACCGTCCTGACGGAGGAGCAGGTCCGCGACCGCGTCCTGGATGCCGTCGCGCAGGAGATCGGCCTGATGCTCGAGGAGGGTGTCGTGGCCGAGGCCCAGGACATCGACCTCTGCCTGATCACCGGCGCCGGCTGGCCCTTCCACCTGGGCGGCATCACGCCGTACCTGGACCGCGAGGGCGTCTCGGAGCGCGTGAACGGCAAGCGGTTCCTGGCACCGGGCGTGGCGAGCGTCCCGGCGTAACGTCGGTGTGCCACCGGGCGGCGCCCGTCCCCTCACCGGGGGGCCGGCGCCGCCTCGGCTGTTCGGGGCCACATCCGGGCGAGGGTGATCGGCCACGGATAATCAGAGGATGCGACCGGTGACAGCCCACAGACGTCCCCCTGACCGCGCACCGACGGCACGGGTGCTCATCATGCTGTGCGCAGCCGTCGCTGCCCTGCTCGTCAGCTCGCCGTTCTCCCCCGTGACGGGCCCGCCGCAACCGAACGCGGAGTACATCGGCGTCCTCAACTGGAACATCTGTGGGGAGGCGGGCGGCCGGCGTGGAGAGCGGGGCTACTGCCCCCACCGGAACCGGCCTGGCCTGAAGGTCGCCGAAATCCGGAAGATGGTCGACGAGCGCGCCACTGACGTCGTCATGTTGCAGGAGGTCTGCGGCGGGGCGCCGGGCAGCCATCTTGCTCTCCTGGAGACAGCGCTGGGCTCGGGTTGGGAAGTCGTGTGGGCTCGCGGTTCACGACCCGATGGTTCGACTTCCTGTCGGAAGCCCCTGGTCGGCGAACTGGGGGTGGCTGTCGCGGTTCGCGGACGGATCGCTTCGTCCGCGTCCACCAACACCTTGGCGCCGCATCGGACTCCGAGCGGTCGTGAGCGTCTCTCGCCACTGTTGTGCGTGGACGTGGAGACCTGGTCGCATCGGATGTGCACCACACACCTCCTGCCGTCAGGAGACAGGCGTGGCGCAGCTCAGGCGGCGCAGATCGCCGCACGTGTTGCACCAGACGGAAAGCCGTACGTGCTGGCCGGTGACTTCAACCGGAACTCGCACTCGGCAGAGCTTCGCCCCTTGACGGAGAACCTGACCGAGTGTCAGGACCTGACGCGCAAGGGTGGCCGGGCGACGCATCACGCGTGGAACACACGCACCGGGGAACACGAATTCCGGACCCTCGACCATGTCTTCGTGAGCCCGGACGCCGCCGGCTCTCCCGCCGAGTTCGCGTCCTGCCGTGTGGACATGGCGCGGCTGGACACCACACGCAACGTCAAAGAGACATCACCGAACGGATTCTCGGACCATGCCCCCCTGCATGTCGATGTGCGGATCGATCGCTGAGGACGGTGCTCCGCTCACCAGCGACCCGCGAACGGCATGTGGTCGCACTTGTCGGAGCACGGAAGTCGGGACATGGTCGAATGGCGGATCCAGTTTCCTTCCGGCACCCCGTGGACCCGCAACGTGTACGGGGCCGGCTTCGAGTGGATCGCACTGAAGATCGCCACGAACTCCATGGAATATGTCCCCGGCCGCCAGTCGTGCTCGTGGGTCACCTTCCATGAGCCGTCCTTCTGCACCGGGGCAGCGGCAATCAGCCTCTCCCCCTCCATGATCATCACTTGCGTGACACCCGGTACCGCACTACCGGAAAAACGCGGCCGGGGGCCGCTGATCGTGCCTTCACGCGGGCCCAGGACGATCGGCGGCTCGACGGTGTCCCAGACCTCGAAGGACAACCGGCCTACTGCCGAAAGCCCGTGCTCAGAGATACCGACCGCCTCGATCACGTGGTCTCCGGCCGTCCACTTGACCGCCCGGCGCCAGGTCCACTTCCCCTGTTCGTTGACGCGGGTGCCGCCGATGTAGTCACCTCGGGCGAAGAACAACAGGTAGCCGGTGCCCGGTGCGGCGCTGCCCCAGAACTTCTGCATGGCGCTGACCGCCTGGCCGGGCCTCGGCCCTGCGAAGACCGGTGCCTCGGCCACCCGGCTCGAGCTCTCCAGTGCGCGCTCGGGGGACTCCACGGTGAATTCGGTGAGCAGCGGCGGATACGGCGGTGCTACGGCCATCGCCTCCGCATCGACCAAGCCGTAGGGCAGGCCGGGCGCGTTGCTCAGCCCGATCGCCACCATCCTGGCGACCTCACGAGCGCCCGCCTCGTTGAAGTGGGAGGCGTCGATCAGCCCGTCGGGGTGGTTGGGGTGCTCCCCGGCGTCCACCCAGCGGTAGTACTGGCGGGCCCGCTGCGGTCCGAGGTCGCGCAGCATCTGCATGGTCATGGCGTTGAGGTCCACCAAGGGTGTTCCGGTCTCTGCGGCCACCTCCCTGATCAGCTGGGGATAGCCGTCCCTGGTGTCGGCCACCGTTCCGTCCGGTTCGAAGACGCATCGCGCGGCGGGGGTGAGGAGAAAGGGGACGGCGCCCTCGTTGCGTATGCCCTCCAGGTAGAGGTACAGGAACTCACGCAGTTCACGGAAGCTGTGATAGAGGCCGGGCTTGTCGATGCGCTGCTCGACACCACCGAAGTCGACGGCCACCACATCACCCTGCTGGAGCAGATTGAGCAGGCTCAGGAAGCGCTCGGTGTAGTAGCCCCGCGCGGTCATGGCGTCCCGCGCGTAGTTGCGGACCTCGCAGTAGGGGGACAGGTACTCCCCGAGGAACTGTCCCCAGCCGGCGAAGGGTGCTTCCTTTTCCGATCTCGGCGCGGCGACGGAATTGCCGATGATGCACAGTTTCACTACTTCTCCTCTTTCACGATCAGGCCACCGCTTCATGTTGCGCGTCTACAGAGGCCACTCGGGCATGAGAGCGGAGTGGTACCGCTGGTTGCGCGGCGACCCGTACTCGAACTGACTCGCAACGGGGAAGTAGCTCGGAAGGAAGGCGGCGAGGATCGCGTCCTGCTCCTCCTCGGGGACATCTCCGTCGTGGAAGTCGTTCAGGCAGAACACGTCGTGCGGTCGGGCCGTCAGCAGACGGGTGAGCCGGGTGCGGTGCTCCTTCAGCCCGACGTTCACGAAACCGCAGTTGACGCGGCCGGGAATGCTCCGGCCGGTCTGGTACGCGAAGTAGTGGTGCAGCGAGGACGCTATGGACACGTCGGAGTGGCTGCGCAGCCGGCTGGCGGCGGTGCGCGCGAGCACGTCGGGGTAGGTCCTCTCCAGGTCGGCCATGACACTGCGGAGCAGAGGGTAGGGCGCGTGCAGGAATCCGTGCGTCAGCGTCTGACCGAAAGTACCCGCGATCAGCGCCCGGTTGTTCTTGGCGGCGCTGATGTTGAAGTCGTCTTCCTGCTGTGTCGGCAGCATGGGGATCGCCGTGGGCGACAGGAAGTGTTTGGCCTGGCCGTTGCCCTCGAAGAACAGGTTGGGCGGCACGGCACGGCCCATGAAGAAGTCGTCGTTGAAGTAGAGGAAGTGTTCCGAGAGCCCCTCGATGTGGTGGAGCCGGCTCTCGATGGCGTGCGAGTTGAAGGTGGGCAGCGCCCCCTGGTCGCCGAAGATCTCCGCATGGTCGACGACCCGGACCCGGTTGTGGTTGAGGTCCAGCCACGACGGGACCTGCCGGTCGGTGACTATGTAGATATTCCGGATCCACGGCGCGTACATGTCGATGGACCGCAGGGAGTACCGGAGCTCGTCGCGGCTGCGGAAGCGCGCGGCACTCG
The DNA here is from genome assembly GCF_040706335.1 of Streptomyces sp. NPDC048389. Classification (NCBI taxonomy): domain Bacteria; kingdom Bacillati; phylum Actinomycetota; class Actinomycetes; order Kitasatosporales; family Streptomycetaceae; genus Streptomyces; species Streptomyces sp. NPDC048389. The sequence goes on from NZ_JBEZKP010000052.1 coordinate 49,074, forward strand.
CGGCCGCGTCCACGGTCTCCAGGCCCAGCCCGGAGAGCACCTGGTTCTTGCGCTCCAGCCAGGCCGTGTCGGACCCGTCGACCCAGGTGTACACGGCGTCGACGGGGAAGTTCACGTCGCCGTTGAGCGGCTGGGCGAAGGGCTCGATCGTCGGGTAGGCACGACCCCCGAGCACGGTCGGCGTGCGCTTCATCGAGTACTGCGAGATCCGGTCGCCGATGAGGGTGCGCGTCGGGGACTTGACGTACTCCTCGTCTTCCGGGTCGGTCTCCCAGAACGAGATGGTGCAGCCGTAGACGGCACCGAGGCGCAGCGTGCGGGACTTGGTGACGACGTTCTGATAGATGCGGACTCCCGTACTCGGGAGGTGGGCCTGCTCCTCGCACATGCCTGCGAGCACTGTGGTGATCGCATCCTGGCGCTCGTTGAGAAGGGCCGCGTACACGGCTTGCTGCCCGTAGGCCGACGCCAGAGCCTTGAGCACGCTCTCCCGGTAGGAACCGTGCACGGCCACCGTCTTACGGAGGTTGGTGTCGCGGGAGACCAGATAGGGGATGCCTGCCGTCTCCAGCGCCTCCGCGGCCAACGCCAGGTTCGCGTGCATCACGTCGAAGGGGGACTCCGCGTCGGAGACCCGGCAGAGCTGCCCCCCGTCACGCACCAGCGCACTGTCGCGCTTGGCGACCTGCTCCTCCAGCTTGCGATGAGAACCGGAACGCGACTGGCTCGGCGGAGCGGGAGCGGCTGCGGTGGCCGCCCCGGTGAGCCCTGTGTAGGCGGCGTGGAGGGCAAGCCGGTCGGCCTTGAGAGCGTCCCGGCGACCGCTTTCCCGGTGTTCGGCCAGCTCTGCGAACAGCTTCTCCCATTGAGCGGTGTGCATCGTGAAGTTGCAGGTCACGGGTCTGGTGTGCGGGCGTCCTTCCGTGCTCGCGCTGGTCGGCGGGCGGTGTCCACGATGAAG
>NZ_JBEZKP010000053.1:0-48289 GCF_040706335.1 Streptomyces sp. NPDC048389
GCCGGGAGTCATACGCCCCCGACCAGCACGAGCACCCCGAAGCCCATGCACACCAGCCCCGTGACCTGCAACTTCACGATGCACACAACTCAATGGTGAACCAGGGCAGGTGCTGCTGGACCTGGCCGGCGACGGGCGCGATGGCGAGACCGAACAAGGCGAACACGGCGGCGAATCCGGCGGTCATCGCGGCGGTCGCGGACAGTGCGCGGGTGACGGCGGCCGCGCGGGTGGGCGTGTCGTCGCCGAGGACGAGGAGGGAGAGGTAGGCGGGCAGGAGGGCGAAGCCGCAGGGGTTGACGGCAGCGAGCATGCCCGCGGCCAGGGCGAGGGCGAGAGGAAGGTCGGACACGGCGCGTCAGCCCACGAGCGGGGTGAGCTTGTCGGCGAGTCCCTTGCCGGCCGGGAGGCTGCCGGTGAAGGCGGTCTTGCCGTCCTTGTCGAGGATCACGTAGAAGCTCTGCTGGGTGATCTCGAACTTCTTCCAGATCTCCCCGGCCTCGTCGGACAGGTTCGGGAAGGTGCCGACCTTGGTGTCGGTGACGAAGTCCTTCATGGCCTGCGGCTTGTCGAGTCCGGCCACCCCGATGACGTTCGCCTTGCCCTGGAACTGGGCGGCGACCCTGGCGGTTTCGGGGCCCTGGGCCTTGCAGGTGGGACACCACGGTGCCCAGAACCACAGCACGGTGGGCTTGCCCGCCAGTGTCGCCGCATCGAACGGGCGGCCGTCCACGGTCGTGCCGGTGAACCGCAGCGCCTCGGGTACCGCTGAACTCCCGGACTGTCCACCGGCCGGCGCGGAGGAGCCGGAGGCCGCGGGAGGGGCTGTGTCTGCCGCGCCTTGAGAGGAAGTGTTGTCCTGGGTGCCGCAGCCGGCCACGGTCAGCGCGGTGGCGGCCAGGAGGCCGGGGAGGACGAGGCGGGCACGCATGAAAGCGTCACTCCTGGAGGTCGGGGTCGGCTGAACTGTAGGCCGCGCGGGCGGGTTCGGTGCGGGCCCGGTGCTTACGGTTCGGTGACGTCAGCCCGCGTGGTCCGTGAGCCGCTCCGGGTCCAGGACGGTGATGCGGCCCCGGGCCAGGCGGATCAGGTGCTGGTCGGCGAAGTCGCGCAGGACCTTGGTGGTGGTCTCGCGGGAGGTGCCTGCCAGAGCGGCGATCTGCTGGTGGGTCAGCGCGATCTGCGGGCTGCGGGCCCCGAGTACGCGCGGCCGGGTCTCTGCCGCGAGGGTCAGCAGGGTGGTGGCGATGCGCTGCGGCGCGGACTTGAACACGCTGTCGGACAGGCGCTGTTCGAGGTCGGCGAGCCGTCGGCCGAGGATCTCGGTGATGCGCGCGGAGATCCGGGCGTCCGCGAGGAGGAAGCGGTGGACGTCGGTGCGGCTCATGACGCAGACGGTGACGTTGTCGAGGGCTTCCGCGAAGTTGTCGTACATCCGCTGGCCGAGGAGCACCATCTCACCGAAGATGGTGCCCGGGCTGATGATCGCGGTGGTGAGGGCGCGGCCGTCGGCGGAGACCCGGAAGATCCGGACTCGGCCCTTCTTGAGGATGAAGAGCACCTCGGAGGGCTGGGACGGAGAGTACAGCAGTTCGCCGACGCTGTAGCTCTTCATCGGGGCGGCGGCGGCAACGGCGTCCATCTCCGCCTCGTTCAGGTCGCGGAAGATGTCGACCTCCGAGATGCACCAAGTCTTCTCGGGGTCGTCGCCAGTGTGGTTCATGTGGTGGGGTTCCTCGCGTCGTCCCGGTGCCCAGGGCGGGGGCGCGGCTCCCCTCGGCGGGCTGGCCAGCGTGTTCGCGCTGCTGGCCAGACAGTAGTCGTCCGGGGCGCCGAGAAGAGGCTCGGTACCCCGGAGCGGTGAGCCGGGGCCAGGCGTTGACGCTGGTGGTATCGGTGTCATCCTGCGGCCCGGCCGGTCCGCTCGCCCGCCATCTGAGCGATGAGGGAGAAGGTGATTCCGGCCAGGAGCCCGAAGACGAGGTGGCCGCCGAGGCTGGAGGCGGTGACGTCGTTCCATTCGAAGACGGGCATGCCCATGTTGGCGGGGATGATCCACAGGGCGCCGAGGAACCACCACACCGCGCCGTAGGCAAGGCCGAGGACGATGGCGGGGGCGAGGCGCTGCGCGAGGTGGCCGAACACGACGCCGAAGGCGGTGCCGGCTGTGAGCGCGATCGCGAGGTGGATCAGCCAGCCCACGAACGCGTTGGTGGAGCCGAGGAGACCCGCGACCATCGTGATCATCGCGGTGTCCATCAACGGCCGGGAGACCGACATCCAGATCCCGAACCCGATGCCGCCGACCAGGCCAGCCGCGGCGCCCCACACGGCATGGACCGGGATCACGGCGGTCTTGGGGGATACATGTGCTGCGGTGGCCATAGTGATCAACCCATCCGGTGGACGAGCTCTGTCGCTTTCGCCCCCGACGCTAGGACCCATGGAAGGGGCCGGTATGTGACCGTGCTTACCTACGTGGCGGTAGATCCAAGCCACGACCGGGACACGCTGTGTCCGCGGCTGCCGGACATCGGGCCACGACCGGCATCCGCGCGACAGCCGACGTGCGCCACGCCGGGTAGCTGGGCCGGGCAATCGCAGGGGATCGGCGGGAGGGTGGAGCGGGGGTGGTGGCGCTGCCACGCGAGCAGGTGGCGGCGCTGCTCCCGCACCGCCGGGAGTCTCTTGTTCGGTTCCTCCGTCTGACGCCCTTGAGGGCCGTGTCGCCGCAGGTGGGTCCGGCTGGTGGTCTCACCGGTTGCTCCACCTGCCCGGGGTCACCGATGCTGCGTCGAGGGAGGGTGCTCCGTACCCGGGGCACCGCGTACTGCCCGACCAGGCACGTCGCTGGAGCCTGGGGGAAAGTGGTCCCATGACGTACGACGAAGGTCTTGCCCAGCGGATCAGGGAGGAACTCGGTGAGCGGCCGGACCTCACCGAGAAGCACATGTTCGGCGGTCTCTCCTTCCTGCTGGTCGGAAACATGACTGTGGGCGTGGTGGGCGACGAGCTCATCGCCCGCGTGGGACCGGACCGGGCGCAGGAGGCGCTCGCCCGGCCGGAGGCCAGGCCCATGGACTTCACCGGCCGTCCGATGCGCGGCTGGGTGACGGTCTCAGGTCCCGCTCTCGCGGAGGACGCGGTCCTGCGGCACTGGGTCACGTTGTCGCTGGCCTTCGCCGGCACGCTCCCACCGAAGTAGCAGCCGCAGGCCGGCCGCCGGGCCCGCCGGTGGCGCGCCTCGGCCATCACCCGGAGAGGCCGGGCCGGTCCCGCTGCTCCAGCAGGGCCTTGAGCCGTGCCAGGTCCTTGCTCTGGGCGCGCCGCATGGCTGCCGCCATGAACGGGGCGCCGAGCGTGGCGAAGCCGCTGGGCTCGCCGCGGTTCCGCAGGGTCATGCGGGTGTGGTCACCGGTTTGCCCGTACGGCTCCCACTGGTACGTGGTCTCCATGGGGAAGGGGCCCTGGCTCGTCCGCATCACCAGCCGGCGCCCGGGCTCGTATGTGGTGATCTCGTACGTGTAGGCCAGGCGCCGACCGAGGAAGCGGGCGACGAACGCGATCCGGGAGCCGAGCCCCACGGGCGGTGGGGTCTGCCACTCGGCGGACGAGATGTTCACGTACCAGAGCGGCGCGTGCGAGGGGTCGGCCGCGTAGGCGGCGACCCGCTCGCACGGGACGGCGATCACGGTCTCGGTCCGTACGTCGACCTTCATCGGGATCCTCAGACGGTGAAGAAGGGGTTGGGGGTGCCCGTCTCGGCGTAGTCCTGCAGGCGGGTCATCAGGATGCCCCACGTCTCGCTGATCATCGGGATCTCGGCCTCGCCGTCCGGGAACCCGGAGTGCGAGAAGGCCACGTGGGTGCCGTCGGAGGTCCCGGTCAGCTCCCAGGTGATGGTGGTGCCGGCCCAGTCGGGCGGGAACACGCCGACGTTCACCCAGACCACACGGTTCTCGTCGGCCTGGTCGCGACGCAGTTGGAAGGGCTCGGGGACGCCCGGGAAGTTGAAGTACAGGACCTCGTCCTTGCGGTTCACGTCGTTCGTCCACCAGCCCGTGAGGCCGTCGTGCGTGTTGAGCGCTTCGAGGACGCGGGCCGGGCTGGCGGCGATGTCGGTTGCGTAGGTGATCGCGGTCATGACGTGCTCCTGGTGGTGCTGGGGATTCTCCTGGGTTACTTAAGTCGAGACTAAAAGAAGTGGCTCCTGGAAGGCAAGCTGAAGCCTGGGCTAAAATTCGGAGCATGGACGCGGTACAGGTCGTGGCGGAACCCAGACGGCGCGAGATTCTTCGGCTGATCTGGGACGACGAGCTGTCCGCGGGGGACATCGCGGCCCGCTTCGAGGTCACGTTCGGGGCCGTGTCCCAGCACCTCAAGGTGCTGCGGGAGACCGGTCTGGTTACGCTGCGCAAGGACGGGACGAAGCGGTTCTACCGGGCTGACCGGGAGGCGCTGGGCCCGCTCGCCGACTACCTCCAGGCCATGTGGGGCACGAAGCTCGACACCCTGGCCCGGCTCGCCGAAGAGGCCGAACGGAACGAGAAGCCCTCATGACGACCTCCGCAACCCCCATGGACACCGTCACTCTGGAGAGGCACATCGCAGCCCGCCCCGAGACGGTCTTCGGGTTCTTCACGGACCGCGAAAAGTGGCTGTCCTGGATGGGCGCCGACGGAATGTTCTCCTTCGAACCCGGCGGCGCCTACCGCACCCGGGTCACGGGCGGGAACATCGCCTCCGGCCACTTCGTCACCGTCGACCCGCCCAAGCGGCTCGTGTTCACCTGGGGCTGGGAGGCCGGGCCCATGCGCGTCCCGCCCGGCTCCACCACGGTGGAGATCACCCTCGAACCCACCGCGGACGGCACCCTCCTGAGGCTGGTCCACAGCGGACTCCCCTCCCCAGAGGCGTGCGCCGCACACGCCGAGGGCTGGCAGCACTACGTCGACCGGCTCGCGACCCGCGCCGAAGGCGACGACCCCGGCGCGGACGCCTGGATGCAGCAGCCCGAGGGCTGAACCCCTCCTCGTCGCTTTCGTGACGCCGTCGGCGCACTACGGCAGAGCGGAGGAGCCACGGGCGATCAGGAGTCTCCACCCTTCTCGGCGATCAGCAGGGCGTAGCCGAGGGAGCCGTCCGTTACGGCTGTGCGGGCCGCGTCGAGGACGGCGGGGGCCGCGTCGAGGTCGACGCCGGCGGCGGTGAGTCTGTCCAGGGCGGTCATGCGCAGCAGGTGCAGGCGGGCCTCGATCTGGTCGATCATCCGCAGCATGGCCTGGTCGTGGCGTTCGGTGCGCAGGGTGCGCAGGCCCGCCGCGGCGAGGATCTCGGCGTACTGGTCCAGCGGGCGCGCGTCGGCGATGCAGGCGATCCGGGCGCCGAGACCGGTGAGCTCGGGCGGGAGCCGGTCGGGGGCGACGGTGACGTCCGTGATGCCGAGGCGGCCGCCGACCGTGAGGACGCGGGCGAACTCGGTGGCCGCCTGTGCCTTGTCAGGAAACGTGCACAGTGCGCACTCACAGACCACCGCGTCGAAGACGCCCTCGGGGTATGGCAGCAGTTCGGCGTCGCCGGTGGTGAAGCGCACCTGGCGGGTGAGCCCCGCGGCCTGGGCGGCGCCCTGGGCCAGGGCGGTGTTGGCGGCGGAGTAGTCCACCCCGTCGACCTCGGCACCGTAGACGTCGGCGATCAGCAACGCGGTAGTGCCGCGTCCCGAGGCCACGTCGAGGACCCGCGCGCCTGGGGGCAGTGCGAGGGCGTCGGCGAGGCGGCGGGTCAGCGCGGTGCCGCCGGGGTGGTAGGAATCGCCGAGCAGGAGGGCGACGACGTCGGAGGAGTAGGCGGCGGCGCAGCACGCCTTCAGCTCGTCGCCCGTGGGTGGCTGTGTCATGACGGGGACTCCGCTTCTCCCGCGGCGCTGAGGGAGGTCTTCGATCCGTACGGGGTGTCGGTGAGCCGTCCGACGAGCGGCAGGGCGTTCGGTACGACCGGGGCGACGGGGACGCTGGACATCTCGGCGCGGACCTGTTCGCGGTACCCGACGGAGTTGTATGCGCAGAACGGGATGAGGCGTCCGTCGGGGGTGATCTCCTCGACGCAGCACTTCATCAGCTGCTTGACGTTGAGGGTGTAGGGGTCCTGGAAATCCTGGACAACGATCATGAACGCCCTGTCGTTCAGCTGCTTCACCGCCTCCGGCAGGTCGATCCCGCACCCGTCGGCGCAGTCCAGGGCCTCGGCCGTGGCGCGGAGCTTCTCCTCGGTCGTGGCCGTGCCCATGAACGCGGAGGCGGACCAGAGCTTCTCCAGGGCCTCGCGGATTCCGGCGTCGGGCATGACGCGGTTGGTGACGTAGTCGAGGTGGTCCTCGACGTTCAGCAGCCTCGGGATGGGCACGACGGTGAAGTTGCCCGGTTCGCCGTCCACCAGGAGATAGGTGATGGAGCGGCAGGTCGGGAAGCAGCACGGCACGGGGAAGAAGTCGCCTTTCTGGAACCAGGCGGGCCGCTGCTCGTTGATGAGCCGGATGACGTCGGGGTTGGTGAGCCGCTGCAGGGGGTCGAAGGCGACGTGCCGGCCGGAGTGGGTGACCGGCTGGAACGCCACCGAGCGGACGGCGGGGTGGTCGATGCCGTACTCGATGATCGCGCCGAGTTCGTGCTCATTCAGGCCGCGCTCGACCGCCGCGACCAGGGTGACGGTCAGGCCGACCTCGGCGCAGTTGTCCAGGGCCCGCTGCTTGAACGTACGAAGGTCCCTGCCGCGGATCTGAAGATGGGTGCGCTCGTCGAAGCCGTCGAACTGCAGGTAGATGTTTACCGAGCGGCCCGCCACCTGATTGCGTTTGCCGAGCTCGGCGACGAAGTTCCTGTCGGTGGCCAGGCGGATGCCGTTGGTGTTGAGGTTGACGTTCTTGATGGGGCGGGTCTGGGCGAGGTCGATGAAGTCGAGGATGTGCTTGTGGATGGTGGGCTCTCCGCCGGAGAGCATCACCACCTCCGCCTCCCCCTCCGAGGCGACGAACGCGTCAAGCATCCGTTCGCACTGCTCGTGGGTGATGGAGTAGCCGTCGCTCTGGTGGCCGGAGTCGGCGAAGCAGATCGGGCAGTCCAGGTTGCAGCCGGTGTTGACCTCGATGATGCCGAGGCAGGCGTGCTGTTTGTGCTCCGGGCACAGCCCGCAGTCGAGCGGGCAGCCGTCCTTTACTTCGGTCTGGAAGGTGAGCGGGATGGCGCCGGGTTTGTTGAAGCGGGCCGAGGGCAGGTACTCCTCGGCATCGCCGTACACCAGCGCCTCGAACTCACCGTGCTCGCGGCACCGTTTACGCAGGAACACCTTGTTCTCGCGGATGTTGACCTGCGCGTCGACGGGCGTCTTGCACAGCGGGCAGATCGACTTGGTGAACTCCACGAACACCTCGTCCCGATCCACCTTGCGCCTGGGCGCGGGCGCCTGGGTCATCGAGGAACTCCTCTCCTGCAGGGGCGGCCGCTCAGCGGTGGTCGCCGCCCGGATCGACTTCTTCGTGTGGCGGGGGCTCGGCCGGTACGGTCGGGCAGCAGTCCTGCGGTCCCGCGCCACGGCGGCGCCGGGCCCGGCATCGCAGGGCGCAGCCGGTGCCGGCGAGGAGCACCACCGCCCCGACGGTGATCAGCCACGGGATGGCCAGGGCCCCGCCGACGGCGCCGAGCGGCCCGCCGGCCACGAGCAGCGGGCCGGCGCAGGACACCACCATGACCAGCCCGGCACCCACGGCCGGTGCCATGCCACTGAGACCGGAACGCTCACGGAGTGCGGACATCGCGGCTCGCCCCCTTCCGGTCGTGCGAAGGAGCGGGCGCCTGGCGTGCGGAGCGGATCAGCACGGCGGCGTACAGCAACGTCGCAGCGTCCTGGAGCAGGACGAACCAGCTCAGCCGCTGGGTCAGGTAGCTGCCGAAGCAGCCGCAGTTGGCCACGGTGAGCCCGCGTGCGTACGCCTGTGCGGTCAGTAGCGACCACACCAGCGACACCGTGGTGAACACCCACACCGGAGCCAGGGCCCTCGAGCGGGGACGGGCCAGGAACCAGACGCCGCACACCAGCTCGCCCCCGATCAGCGCCACGGCCAGCGCGGTCGCGGCGCCGCCGGTCACCAGCCCGTACGCGGACAGGATGGCGGGCATGGAGGGGAAGGAGGCGAGCTGGCCGATGGCCATCGCCGTGTACACCGTGCCCAGCACGATCCTCAGCACCATGATCCGAACGTAGGCCCCGCAGCGGGGCGAGAACTGTAAGCGCGCTCACCGAACCGCTGTCGGATACGGGGCACGATCAGCAGTACGAAGTGGTGTCCGCCGCGCGGCCAAGCCGGAGTCCCAGGGGGTTCGGGAGGTGCCAGGTGAACGGTCGGAAGCCCCCTCGCCTGTCACGGCGGCAGGCGCTGAAGGGTGCGGGCGTGGTCTGCGCCGTCAGCCTGGTGCTCGCGGGCGGGGCGATCCTCGGCGGGCAGTTGCTCTCCGACAAGCCCTCCGCGGATTCGGCGAGGAAGTCAGCGGTGAGCGGGCGGCCGGCGTGGGCGAGGGCGTTGAGGACGGTGATGGTGTCGGTGCCGGGGCGGGGCCCGTTCGGCCGACAGCCCAAGCAGCGCCCCGCTCGTTGTACGGGTGTGCAGGACGAACGAGGAGCTACAGACCCCTACGGGGCCGGGCGGCTGCGCCACGCGCTGCGGTTCCGCATCGAGACCGTCCTCGCCCGACGCCTGGGAGTGATGCCGGGGCCGGCAGCGCCGCCCGACCCGGCCCTGTCCGGAGGGACCAGGCGGTGCGACGGCAGATGCCGCCTCGTAGGCTGCCGCCATGACCGAGACCCAGACCCCGACGCCCCGCGACGCCTTCAACCTGCTCATGGCCGGTAACCAGCGCTTCGTCGCCGGCACCCCCGAGCACCCGAACCAGGACGCCACCCGCCGCACCGAGACCGCACCGTCCCAGCAGCCCTTCGCCGTGCTGTTCGGATGCTCCGACTCCCGCCTGGCCGCCGAGATCATCTTCGACCGCGGCCTGGGCGACCTGTTCGTGGTTCGCACCGCCGGGCACGTCACCGGCACCGAAGTCCTCGGGTCGATCGAGTTCGGGGTGAGCGTCCTGAACGCGCCGCTGGTCGTCGTCCTCGGCCACGACTCGTGCGGCGCCGTCGCCGCGGCCTGCTCCGCCCTCAAGGACGGACAGACGCCGGGCGGCTTCGTCCGCGACGTCGTCGAGCGGGTCACCCCCAGCGTGCTGGCAGCCCGCGCCGCTGGCCGCGAGACGCCCGAGGAGATCCTGGCCGAGCACATCGAGCACACCGTGGACCTGCTGCTGGAGCGCTCCCGCGTCCTGGCCGAGGCGGTCGCCGCCGGCCGGACCGCCGTGGTGGGGCTGTCCTACCGCCTGGCCGACGGCAGCGCACAGCTCGTCGCCACCCGCGGCCTCGACGCCGCGGCGGCCACCGCATCCTGACCGCCCCGACCGCAGCCGCTCACCCGGAGGTTCGGGGCCCAGCTGCTCGGCGCAGCCGGTTGCCGATCGCCAGCCCCAGCCCCTCCTCCGCCGGAAGGCACGCAACGATGAGATCGCACCCCCGCTCGTCGAGCTCCCGCAGGAACCCGTACAGCCCGTGCGCGTAGGCGTCCAGCGAACCGGGCAGGGCCACCACGGCGTGCGCCTTCACCTCAGCGCCGACGAGGGAAGAGGGAAGGAAGACGCCCACCTGGTGCCCCGCATCCTGGGCGAGCTCGGCTTCGGCGACGACCTTCCCCGGCTCGACGAGGACGACCCGCGCCCGCGGCGCGTAGTGCGACGGGTGCTGGCCCGGCACCCGGACGCCGCTCGTTGACGGAACCGCGACCGGGTGCCCCAGCGCAGCTTCGAGGTCCTCGCGTGTCACGCCTCCGGGCCGGAGGATGGCCGGCATGTCGCCCGTGACGTCGACGATGGTCGACTCGACGCCGACCTGGCAGGGGCCGCCGTCCAGGACGAAGTCGACGGCGTCCCCGAGCTCCGCCCGGACGTGGGCGGCGGTGGTGGGGCTGACCGAGCCGAAGCGGTTGGCGGACGGCGCCGTGACACCGCCGCCGAACGCCGACAGCAGCGCGAGCGCGACAGGGTGGTCGGGCACACGCACGGCCACCGTCTCCAGGCCGCCGGTCGCCTCCAACGGCACCCGGTGGCCGCGCCGCAGGACCAGTGTCAGCGGCCCGGGCCAGAAGTGTTCGGCCAGCAGGCGCGCGGCCTGGGGGACCTCCTCGACCCAGTCGTCCAGCTGCTCCGCAGCGCCGATGTGGACGATCAGCGGGTGGGAGGGCGGGCGTCCCTTGACCTGGAAGATCCGTGCGACAGCGTCAGGGTCCTCGGCGTTGGCGCCCAGACCGTAGACGGTCTCCGTCGGCAGGGCCAACAGGCCCCCCGCGCGCAGCACACCCGCTGCCTTCTCGATGTCAGTGGCTATCGCCGTCACCCTCGTACTTCCCTCTCACGGTATCCGTTCACGTCCATGGTCTCGCCGGCCCATGACGACGACACCACACACGCCCTACCGCCCTCATGATGCCTCCCAGGCCGCATGGTCCGGACGCGTCAACCGGGCCACCGCCTCGCAGGGGTCCGAACGTGCTGCGTCCCCGGGTCCGGGCAGGTACCGGGGCCGCCGACCTGCACAAGTCCATGAAGACCTTCGACCCGTGCACGCGTCACCCCACCAACGCCCGCCCCGCCGGCAAGGACACGCACGACGTCAACGTCCCGCCGCCCCGGCCTGGCACGATGCCCTCATGCAGCCGCTGCCCACACCGTGCCCCGCCAACCTCGTCCCCGACGCGACCACGGTGGACGCCTTCAACGCGGCGTACCGGCAGCAGCACGCGGTGTTCGTCGCCGTGGAGAACCAGGGCCGGCGCTGGACGGTGAAGGCCGACGCACTCACCGCCGGTTCGCACCACACCGTCGCCGACAAGGCGTACGACGCGATCCGCGGCGCCGTCATCCGCCTGATCCACGCCCGGGAGATCCGCTCCGACTCCTCCGCCGGCCCGGTCTACTTCGTGCCCGGATCCCCAGCCCGCGCCATGGGCAGCGTCGGGTCGCTGTCCCACACGGTCACCTCGACAGCACCCCTCGCTGACCTCCAACGTCAGCAGACACGGACCGGGCGCGTACTTCCGGGCGTTCGTCACCATCTCGCTGACGACCAGCTGCACCATGCCCATGACGTGCACGGACACCGGGAGCCCGTGCACGGCCTGCACCTCGGTCAGGAAGCCGCGGGCCAGGTCCCGGGCAAGGGCGATCTCCTCGCTGCCCTCGAACGCGGCGGACACCGCTGTGGAACGCTCCACGAGACGCTGCTGGCCCTCGTCCTGCCCTGCCGTGCCCGTACAGCCCGCCTCACGTCCGAAGCGCCGGTCTATGCCCAGCTCAGTTACCCCCGAAACTTCACGGCACTCCCCAGACAGGCGTGATCCGGCCTGTCCGCTCTCACTGACAGGCTGCCGCTCGTCTGCACACCACGCCGCCCGCACCCACTGACACTTCTCGTGGCAGACCGACTGACGTCTCCGTGGCAGACGACAGCACCGACAGGGCCCGCTCGGCGGACGTCATGTCAACGGCGTGACAGGAAGAAAGATCGGCGACAGCATAATTACCATCCGGTAACTGATCGGTATTCCCGTGTGCCTGCTCCTGTCCGCAGCCTGGTCGAAGGAATCCCATGTCCCCTGCGCGTTCCGCGCTTGTGCTCGCCGGGCTGATGGCCTCGGCGGGAATCGCTCACTTCGTCGCACCGAGGAAGTTCGACTCGATCGTGCCGCGTTCCCTGCCGGGCAGCCCCCGGCTCTGGACCGCGGCCAGTGGCGTGGCTGAGCTGACCCTGGCCGCGGGCCTCGTGCTACCGGCAACCCGGAGGGCGAGCGCCCGGGCCACCGCCCTGTTCTTCGCCGGGGTGTTCCCGGCGAACGCCAAGATGGCCTATGACTGGCGTTACCGCTCTACGATCGCGAGAGCCATCGCCTATGGGAGGCTTCCCCTCCAGGTCCCGCTGATCCTCTGGGCCCGCCACGCCGGGCGCGAGAACGTCAGGCGTGGTGCCGTCGGCGTCGACAGGTGAGGAGAAGCAGCGCCGCGAGGGTGGCGACGGCGGTCTCCGGGGTGTTGACGGTGCCGGCCCCGGCTCGGGTGTCGTGCTCGCGCATCCACGTCATGCAGACCTGCCGCCCGCGAACCGCCCGGCATTGCGCCGGACCGGACGGTGGCCGGACCTCTGATCAGCGTCTCCGACGAACACCCCCGGACCCGGTGACACCACCCCCCAGGTCATGCCTTCGACAGGGGGCAACAGTCATGCCGGGCCCGGAGGCCAGCGGCCCTCTTGCAGGACCGCGAAGAACATGACGGGGCGGGTAGGTGGCGCCTACGGCGGTGACGTGTTTCCCGTGCAGGCGGCCGTGGCCGTTGATGATGCACACCGACCGGCGCAGGCCGATCAGGGGTGCGCTGATCCCGAAGGACTACGCCACCGCACGTCCCTCGTCGGGCAGCAGGGGCATGCGCAGCCTGCGGTTGCGGGCGAACTTCTCATGGCTGTCGAGCCCCTGGGGGCTGATACCCCACACGGTGGCACCGGCGGACTGGAGTTGCGCCAAGCCGTCGGAGTAGGAGCACAGCTGTGCGGTGCACACGGGGGTGTCGTCGCCGGGGTGGAAGGCGAGGACGAGAGGCTTGCCGCGCTGCTCGCACAGGGTGTAGTCGCGGCGGTGGAAGGTTTCGCCGTCAAGGTGCCCGCCGGGCAGGCGGAAATCACCGACGATGTCCCCGATCTCCGGGATGCTTGCCATGAGGTACGTCGATTGCCGATCGATGCGGGGCGCGCCGGGTCAGGTGGGAAGGGTCATCAGGAGCAGGGGTGCGGTGGTGGGCTGGGGGGAGCCTCCGGCGGGTTCGAGGGTGAGCCCGACGGCGCCCGCGTCGGCGGGGTTGCCGGTCAGGATGACGGTGCCGTCGCCGTGGATGAGTCCGGCCGGGCGCATGGTGCCGTCGTGGTCCAGCCACAGCTGGTAGGTCTTGCCCGCGCCGGGTGCGGGCAGGTTCGCGGCGGTGAAGACGGCCCTGTTCTGCCGCTCGGAGGCAACGACGGTCGTCAGGGCTCCGTTGGCGGCCCGCCCGTGGACGGCTCGGGCGTCGGGTGCGGCCAGCACGGCACTGACCGCGTCCAGTTGTTGCTGGGCCTGGCGGGCTTGCTGCTTGAGTTCCTGCCCGTTCTGCAGCTGCCACACCGTCGCGCCGCCGAGTACGGCGGCGGCCACGCTGGCGGCCATCGCCAGCGGCAGGGCCTTGCGGCGCAGCAGGCCGCCGAGAGCGGGTGCGGCGGCGGGTGCGGGGATGCGTGGCGGCAGTTGGCGCACGCCGTCGATGGCGGCCATGACCTGTGCCTTGGCTGCCGTAGGCGGTGGCTGGGCCACCGCTGCTGCCAGGCGTGCCGCGGTCGCCTCGAACTCGGCGGCCTCTAGTCGGCATGCCTCGCACGCCTGCAGGTGGTCTTCGAAGGCTCCGCGTTCGTCGTCCTCGAGAGCGCCGAGGGCGTATGCGGCGGCGAGGGTGTGGGCATCGGTGGCGTGGTGTTTCATGTGGTCACCCCCATGCAGTCGCGGAGCCGGATCAGCCCGTCGCGCATGCGTGTCTTGATCGTGGGAAGAGGTGTGCGCAGGGCTTCGGCGACTTCACGGTAGGTCAGTCCCCGGTAGTAGGCCAGGGCCACCGCCTGCCGCTGCAGCTCCGTCAGGCCGCGCAGGCAGCGGCGCACCTGCTCGGACTCCAGGCGGGTCTCGACCTGCTCGGCGACCTCGTCGAAAGCGGTGGTGTGCTCGCGGGCAGCGTGGGCTTGTTCGCGGTCGGTGGCGGCCTGGGCGGAGCGGACCCGGTCCACGGCCCGCCGGTGGGCGATCGTCGCCGCCCACGTCGTCACCGCGCCGGCGTCAGGCCGGTAGCGGGCGGCCTGACGCCACAAGTCGATCATGACCTCCTGGATGACCTCCTCAGACTGCGCGCGGTCGCGCACGACCTTGACCACGATCCCGAAGACAGCGGGCGCGAGGGCGTCGTAGAGGGCGGAGAACGCCTGTTTGTCGCCGTGGGCGACCTTGTCCATGACGTGGGCCAGGTCGGTGCGGTCTGCGGCCGACCCGGGGCCGAAGGGGAGCGGCTGGTTCACCTGCGGTGCTCCGGCCGTGGAGAGAAGGCGAAGGGGCGGCCGGGGAAGGCCGCCCGTGGGCGGGGTGTCCATCGCATGCCAGTCCTTGACGTGTCTCGCAAGTGCCGGCCGGACCGCCCCACGGGTTTGGTCCGGCCACCGCACCAGGTGGGCGTGTCAGCAGTTCTTCGTAGCGGACGGGCGTGCGGATGGGAGGGGACTTCGTCACCCGTACCCCCGGCAGTTCCCCCGTTCGAGGGAAACGCGCCGTGCCGGCCCAGCCGCCGTGCCGGCCCAGCCGCCGGGCCGGCGGCCGCGAAGGGACGGGTGAGGGAAACATGAGATCGGCGGTTCCCTCACCGGCCGCGCGGACCGCCCGCACGGCTGCAGGTATCCCATGGGAGGTAGTCGAGATGGTTCGTGTGCGACGAGGTCTGGCGGTGGCGATGGCGGCCGGTGCGGTCCTGATGGGGGGCGCGTCGGCGGCGTCGGCCGACGCCGGCGCACAGGGTGTGGCCGCGTACTCGCCGGGCGTGGGCTCGGGCAACCTCATCCAGGTGCCCATCCACATCCCAGTCAACGCCTGCGGCAACACCGTCAGCGTCATCGGCCTGCTCAACCCGTCCTTCGGCAACACCTGCATCAACGCCTGACCGGACGCCGAGGGAAGAGCCCCGGTCCGCCGCCGACAAGACGGCGTGGCGCGGACCGGTGACCTGCCCCGGCTGCGGCGTACCAGGCAGTCCTGGGGACGCCTTGCACGCACCGTGAGCCGGGCAGGTCTGCTGCGGGTGGCTGTCGGCACAGCCACCCGCAGTACCCCGTCCTTGGCCGGGCCTACCAGGTGAGGACCGCGATGACCTGCTTGCCGTGGTCTGAGGGGCTGACGAAGAGTTCCGCGCCCAGCGCCCGGACAATGTGCAGGCCGCGCCCGCCCGGTCCGGTCCGCCGGGTGCGGTTGTGGTGTCCGGACAGGTCGGGGGAGCCGTCGCTGACGGCGGTGCCGGCCCGTCCCGGACTGATACTGAGGGTGAGTGCGTAGGGGCCATCGGCGCGCAGGACCGCGTTGGTGACCAGCTCGGAGACGATGAGCGCGAGGTCGGCGCCGTGCTGTACGCACTGGCCCGGCCGGGCTGGCTGTCCATCGACGGCCAGACCCAGGGCATCATGTTCGTCCTGGTCGTCGGTGCCAGCACCGACTACGCCCTCCTCCTGGCCGCCCGCGCCCGCGAAGAACTCGCCGGACAGGTCGACATCGGCCGGGCGATGGCGGCAGCGTGCCGGGCCACGGCACCGCCCGTGCTGGCCGGCGCCGCGACCATCGCCTGCGCCATGATGACGTTCGTCCTCAGCGACCTGCCCTCCGAGCGGGCCCTGGGGCCGGCGGTGGCGATCGCCATGGTGTGCTGCACTGCCGTGTCGCTGACCTTCCTGCCGGCCGTGCTGGTGCTGTGCGGGCGGCGCGCGCTGCGGCCGCACCCAGGCGCGCGGCCGGGCGGCAGGTGGGCCCGGCTGGCTCGTGCGTTGGAGCACCGGCCGCGCCGGGTCTGGACCGGCTGCCTCGTCCTCCTCGCCGCCGGAGCGGCCTTGGCGCCGCTGCTCGCCCAGACCGGCGTCCCCCTCCACCAGGCCCTGCCGGCCAGGGCCCCCTCCGTGGCCGGACACACCGTCCTCGTACGCCACTTCCCGGCCGGCACCGCCAGTCCACTGGTCGTTCTCGCCCCTGCGCCCGGTCGGCCGAGGTCCGCGACCGGATCGCTTCGACACCGCGCGTGGCGGCCACAGCCGCAGTGTCGGCCGGGCCCTCCGCGGGGGTGCAGATCCTGGCGACACTGTCGGACACCCCGGACAGCGCCCGCGCGCGGCACACGGTTTCCCGGCTGCGGGCCTCGCCGGCCGGGACCGGGGCACTGGTCGGCGGACAGAGCGCACAGCTCGCCGATCTGCACCAGGCATCGGTGCGCGGCGACCGGCTGATCATGCCCTTGGTGCTGGCAGCGGTCCTGGCCGTCCTGCTGCGCTGCCTGCTGCTGGTCGCAGCCGCCTGGGTCAGCCTGTTCACCGCGTTCGGGGCCGCCGCACTCCTCTTCCAGATGGTGCTCGGCAGCAGCGTGACCGAGCCCGCCGTGGTGCTGTTCTCCTTCGTCTTCCTCGTCGCGCTCGGGGTCGACTGCAACATCTTCCTCGTCCACCGGATCCGCGCCGAAGCGGTCCGGCACGGCACGGCGGCCGGGGTGCGCGGTGGGCTGGTGACCACCGGCGGCGTCATCAGCGCCGCCGGCCTCATCCTGGCCGCCACCTTCGCCGCACTCGCCGTGATGCCCTTGCTCTACCTCGCTCAGATCGGCTGCATCGTCGCCATCGGCGTCCTCATAGGCACCCTCCTCGTACGCCTCTTCCTCGTGCCGGCTCCCATCCTCGACCTCGGCCCACGTGCCTGGTGGCCCGTGCGCCTCCCGAGTGACCGCCGACCCGTCACCGGCCCCGCCCCACAGGCCGGTGGCCCTGGCCGCCCCGCCGCCTCCACGCCGGCTTCGTAAGGCAACACGGCGAGCGGTTTCACCCCTTCGGGGGTCGGACCAATCCGCCGGGCAGGGGTTGCCGAATGCAGGGTGTGAGCAGCTTCCGCAGCAAACTCGTC
The DNA here is from genome assembly GCF_040706335.1 of Streptomyces sp. NPDC048389. NCBI lineage: Bacteria > Bacillati > Actinomycetota > Actinomycetes > Kitasatosporales > Streptomycetaceae > Streptomyces > Streptomyces sp. NPDC048389. The sequence continues at coordinate 16,850 of NZ_JBEZKP010000053.1, forward strand.
CGCGCCGCGCTGGGCGCACTGGCCGGACTCCTGGCCGCGTTCACGGCCCTGGCCGTGGCCGAGCTGGTGGCCGGACTGGTACGGCCCGCCGCCGGGCCGGTGACCGTGGTGGGCGGCGTGGTGATCGACCGGACGCCTGCCGCGGTGAAGGACTTCGCGATCCGCACGTTCGGTGAGAACGACAAGACCGTCCTGCAACTGGGGATCCTCGTGATCCTCGCCCTCATCGCCGTCGCCCTCGGCATCCTCGCCCTGTCCCATCGGCGTGCCGGTGCCGCCGGGGTGCTGCTGTTCGGGATCGTCGGCGCCGCCGCGGCCCTCAGCCGCCCCGACTCCACCGGCATCGGCGACGCGCTGCCCTCGATCGCAGGAGCGGTCGCGGGAGCTCTCGCCCTGTACGTGCTGGCGTCCAAAGCCGCCCCCGCGGCTGCCCCGGCTGGTGGGGACGGCGAGGGAACCGCCGGAGTGTGGAACAGGCGCGGGTTCCTCACCGCGGCCGGCGTGACCGCCGTCGCCGCGACCTCGGCCGGCGCACTGGGCCGGTACTTCACCGGTCGGCAAGGCCAGGGCGCCATCGCCTCCCGGGAGAACTTGGTCCTGCCCAAGCCTGCCTCCCCGGCCCCCGCCGTACCGGCCGGCGTCCAGCTGAAGGTCCCCGGCATCACGGCCTTCACCACCCCCGACTCCGACTTCTACCGCGTCGACACCGCCCTGACCGTTCCCAAGGTCGACGCCGGCACCTGGCGGCTGCGCATCCACGGCAAAGGGGTCACCCGCCCCCGCACCTACACCCTCGACCAGCTCCTCGACCGCCCGCTCATCGAACGCGACATCACCCTGACCTGCGTCTCGAACGAGGTCGGCGGCCCCTACATCGGCAACGCCCGCTGGCTCGGCATCCCCCTCGCCGGCCTCCTGGAGGAAGCCGGCGTCCGGCCGCCGTCGAAGGGCGGGCGGGCGGATCAGCTGGTAGCCCGCTCCGTGGACGGCATGACGCTCGGCTCCCCGGTGGAGGACGTGATGGACGGCCGCGACGCCATCCTGGCGGTCGGCATGAACGGCGAGCCGCTGCCCTTCGACCATGGCTTCCCCGTCCGCATGCTCGTCCCCGGCCTCTACGGCTACGTCTCGGCATGCAAGTGGATCGAGGACATCGAGCTCACCACCTTCGACGCCTACGACCCCTACTGGGTCAAGCGGAAGTGGGCCCGCAGGGCGCCCATCAAGACCCAGTCCCGCATCGACACCCCCAAACCCTTCGCCCGCCCCGCCGCCGGCCCCGTCATCGTCGCCGGGGTCGCCTGGGCCCAGCGCCGCGGCATCACCCGCGTCCAGGTACGCGTCGACGACGGGCCCTGGCAGGACGCCGACCTCGCAGCGCAGGACACCATCGACACCTGGCGCCAGTGGTCCTACCGCTGGAACGCCACCCCCGGCGGCCACACGATCACCGTCCGCGCCACCGACGGCACCGGTCAGCTGCAGACCGAAGAGCGCACCCGCACCATCCCCGACGGGGCGAGCGGCTGGCACAGCGTCTTCGTCACCGTCCCCTAGACCACCGGACCCGGCCTGCAGGCCGGGTCCGGGCAGCACAACACAACCCACCCCTGAATAAACAGCTCACCAGGAGCGCAAGATCATGAACAGCATGAAGATCCGCCGTACCGCCATCGCCGTCGCCGCGGCCGCCCTGCTCCCCCTCTCCCTCGCCGCGTGCTCCGACTCCAGCGGCGACACCAAGGCCGCAGCCCCCAGCACGGCCGCTGAGGACACCGCGACGACCGGCGAGAGCACCCCGGCGGGCGACACCATGACCGGTGACCAGCCGTTCGGCCCCGCCTGCGCCGGCGTGCCCAAGGAAGGCGCGGGCTCCTTCGACGGCATGGCCAAGGACCCGGTCGCCACTGCCGCCTCCAACAACCCGGCCCTGTCCACCCTGGTGACCGCGGCGAAGCAGGCGGGCCTGGTGGACACCCTCAACAACGCCCAGGACATCACCGTCTTCGCCCCGACGAACGACGCCTTCGCCAAGATCCCGAAGGCCGACCTCGACAAGGTCCTCGCCGACAAGGCGACCCTGACGAAGATCCTCACGTACCACGTGGTCGGGCAGAAGCTCACCCCCCAACAGCTGGAGAACGGCAGCTTCGAGACCCTCCAGAAGGGCATGGTCACCACCACCGGTTCCGGAGAGTCCTACAAGGTCAACGACACCGCCAACGTGGTCTGCGGCAACGTCAAGACCGCCAACGCCAATGTCTACATCATCGACACCGTCCTCATGCCGAAGTAAGCCTTCGCGCGAGATCCGAAAGCCCCGGTGGCCCTGCACCCCGTCCTCCACGGAAGGGCGCAGGGCCACCTGCTTGACCACGGCCCAGCCGGATGACCCGGTCGGTCGGTCCGGGCGCAGCAGAGTGCTGCGCCCGGACCGACTGCGCACGGGCCGTGTCTACTTCTGGTTGATGGGCAGAGCCAGGTCGGTGACCTGGTACATCTTCGGGAACGCGCCCTTGCCGGTGGCCTTGCCGGTCAGCACGTCGACGGCGTAGAGGCGGTAGGAGCCGCCGGTGCCGATGGCAGCGAAGCCGTGGTTCATGCCGGTCTTGGAGTCGGAGTAGATGTCGAAGCCCGCGTCGAGAGCGGCGTCCACACCGAGGTTCCCGGTGGGGGCCAGGGTGCCGGCGTTGGCGGGGGACTGCAGGGAGATCCGGTCGGCCATCGTGTCGAGGTCGAACAGCGTGGTCGCGGTCGCGGCGTTCAGGTCGTTGTTGGTGTACGCGGCGCCGGTGACCCCCATCGCGGTCGACGGCGGCATGGTCGGGTTGGTCAGGGTGCCGTCGACGATCGTGGTGAGAGGGGCGGCTGCGTCGTCGATGTTGTGCCGCAGGTTCTGCCCGGTGTTGGAGATGACGCGCAGCCGGTTGGCGGCGGGGTTGAAGTCCACGCCGAACGTGCTGCCGGCCAGGGCCACGGTCAGCTGGGAGACCTTCATGGCCTTGGCGTTGGTGGTGTTCAGGGTGTAGATGCCGCCCTTGTCTCCGACCCCGTAGAGCCTCTCGTTCTGGACGCGGAAGTCGATGCCGACGAGCTTGGTGTCGCCGGACAGCCCCGAGACCTTGCCGAGCGACCAGGTCTTGGACGGCTTGTGGACGTCGAACTCGACGAGGCGCTGGTCGCCGGTCAGGCCGATGGCGTGCAGGGCCTTGTGGTCGTGGGCGGGCAGCGTCTTCGAGGCCGTCTCGGACGCCGCCAGCGCGGGCGCCGCGCACAGGGCGGCCAGGACGACTGCGGAAGCCGCAGTCACGGTCCGGTTGCGCATGTTCACTCCTTCATCGGGCCTGGGCCAGGGTGGCCCAGGTCTCGTGGTGCATTCGTCACCGGTGCCGCAGGGGACAGGTGCCCGGGACGGATGCCACCCGCATGGCCCAAGGGGCGCCGCCCCAGGCTGGGCTGCCCCGAGTTTCGTAAAGTCCGGTGATCTTGTTTCAGGCGGACTGCGGGGTCTGCTCCTGGCTCTGCCAGAAGTCGCGTTCGTACTCGGCAGGTGGCACGTAGTCGAGCGCGGAGTGAAGACGCTCTTCGTTGAGCCGTAGGGCCCCCTTTCAGGTGGAATACGAGGGCCTGGGCCGGCTGACCCGCGGCGGCGCGGGGCACGCTCCCGGTCGGCCGCCTTCGCTCCTGAACGCCGCCCGGACCGCCAGGGTGACGGTGATCACTGGTGCCCTTGGAGGAGTGCTGCGTAGGCTTGTGCCGTCGTCGCGGTGGGGTCCGGGAGAGCGGGTGAAGCCTCATCCAGTCGCCTGATGACGCGTCAGGAAAGTCGGCAAGTGGTCAGCATGAGTCCTGAAGAACCTGGGGAATGCTGCCCGAACATGCGACTCGTTGTAGGGTGGGGAAACCGCACTTGACCTGCAAAAACGCAGGCAGGGAGCCTATGTCCAGGAGTACCTCGATGATGCGCACCATGTTCAAGTCCAAGATCCACCGGGCCACCGTCACCCAGGCCGACCTCCACTACGTGGGCTCCGTCACCGTCGACCGCGACCTCATGGACGCCGCCGACCTGCTGCCGGGCGAGCTCGTCCACATCGTGGACATCACCAACGGTGCCCGCCTGGAGACCTACGTCATCGAGGGGGAGCGCGGCTCCGGTGTGATCGGGATCAACGGCGCGGCCGCGCACCTCGTGCATCCCGGGGATCTCGTCATCCTCATCAGCTACGCCCAGGTCGAGGACGCGGAGGCGCGCACCCTGGTGCCGAGCGTCGTGCACGTGGACGCCGACAACCGGATCGTCGCGCTCGGTTCCGACGCCTCCGAGCCCGTGCCGGGGAGCGACACCGCGCGCAGCCCTCAGGCGGCCGCCTCACTCTGAGCCGTTTCCGGGACATGGCCCCCGGAGGCCGTCCTCAGCACTCATCTGCCGCCGGCCACCAGCCACGCATCGCGGATGATCGACACGACAAGCGGGCTCCGGGTGTCGGCCTGTTCCCCGGGCCGGATCAGGCCGCCTCGTGCAACTGCTCGCCTCCTCCGAGCCGGGAGACGCTTCGCCTGCGCCCGCCGTGCCCGGCTGAAGCCGTGTGCGCGGAGGTGCGTAGCATCCCGGCCATGCTGGTGCTGCTCCACACCTCCGCCGTTCATGTGCCCGTTTTCGACGGGCTGAGGGACGGCGACCATCCGTCGCTGGCGATGCGGCACCTCGTGCACGAGGAGTTGCTGGCCCGGGCCGTACGGGAAGGGCCCGAGGCCGTGGCCGGTGACGTGGCCGCCGTCCTCGCCGAAGTGGTCGCCGACGGTGCGCGCGCCGTTCTGTGCACCTGCTCGACGATCGCTGACGTCGCGGAGGCGTGCGGGCCCGCTCTCGGCGTGCCGGTGCTGCGCGTCGACCGGCCGATGGCGGCCGCGGCGGCCCGGCACCGGCGGATCGTCGTGATCGCGGCGCTGCAGAGCACGCTGGCGCCGACCACCGCCTTGATCCGGGACGAGGCGGCGGGCCGGGAGACCGAGCTGCGGACGGTGGTCGTCGAAGGCGCCTGGGAGCGGTTCGAGGCAGGCGACCAGGACGGCTATCTGGCGGCGGTGGCCGCCGCCGTGGACGAGGTCGGCGACGCGGACGTCGTCGTGCTGGCCCAGGCTTCGATGGCTGGTGCCGCGGAGCGCACGAGGAGCCGCGTGCCCGTGCTGGCCAGCCCTCGTCCCGGTCTGCGGGCGGCGGCGGCCGCGGTGGCGGCCAGCTCCTGAGCCGCCCCCGCCACGGGCGTACTCGGGCATCACGGGCATACTCGCCGCCACGGGCGTGCTCAGCCCACGGGAGTGCGCAGGCACCATGAGAGTGCTCAGGCATCACGCGCATGCTCAGGCACCGTGGGCGAGCCACGCTCATCGGCGCAGCGCCCCGACGGCGGTGCGCCCCCGGCACGCCGCCTGCGCCGCCGAGATCGTGCAGTCCTTCGGGGAGTGGATCCGGTCCGCGTGGGAACGCGGACCGGAAGACATGCGCGACGTACGACTTCGCACCCTGGAGGCCGGCATGACGCACCCCTACCCCGACCCCGCACCACCGGTGCCGACGCCCGACCCCGGGGCGCCGCCGGACCCGGGTCCGCTGCCCGGGCCGGTGCCGACGCCGAGCCCGCCGCCGGTGCCCTCACCGGATCCGATCCCCAAGCCGCCGGGGCCGAGCCCCGATCCCGTTCCCGAGCCCGAACCGCAACCGGGACCCGCCGGGCCGTAATCACCTGTCCGGCCGGGACCCGGCGGGCCCTGACCCGGTCCGGCCGGGGACCAGCCGGTCCCTGACCGGGCCCGCCGCCTCGGCCGGATCGACCGGATCGGCCGGCCCTGGCGGGACAGGAACGGTCAGCCCGCGTCCACCTCCGTGCGGTCACCGCCCCAGAGGGTGTGGAACGACCCCTCCCGGTCGGTCCGCCGGTAGGTGTGCGCGCCGAAGAAGTCGCGCTGCCCCTGCGTGAGCGCCGCGGGGAGCCGCGCGGCGCGCAGCGCGTCGTAGTACGCCAGCGCCGCGGAGAAGCCCGGTGTCGGTACGCCCTGCCGGGCGGCGGTCGCGACGACCTGCCGCCAGTCGTCCTGCGCCGCGCCGATCTCTTCGGCGAACTGCTTGTCCGCCAGCAGGCTCGGCAGGTCCGGCCGCTCGTCGTACGCCCCGCGGATCCGGTCCAGGAACGCGGCCCTGATGATGCACCCGGCTCGCCAGATCGCCGCCACGGAACCCGCGTCCACGTCCCAGCCGTAGGCGTCGCTGCCGGCCTGCACCTGGTGGAAGCCCTGCGTGTACGACACGATCTTGGAGGCGTACAGCGCCTGCTCGACCTGGTCGGCGAAGCGCGCCGCGTCCTCGGAGGACAGCGGCTGCGGTTGTGGGCCGGGCAGGGAGCGCGAGGCGTCCCGCAGCCCGGCGTGGCCCGACAGGGACCGGGCGAAGACCGCCTCCGCGATCCCCGACACCGGCACCCCCAGATCGAGGGCGATCTGCACCGTCCAGCGACCCGTGCCCTTCTGCTCCGCCTGGTCCATCACGACGTCGACGAACGGCTTGCCCGTCGCCGCGTCCGTGTGCGCCAGCACCTCCGCGGTGATCTCGATCAGATACGAGTCGAGCCGCCCCGTGTTCCAGGTGCGGAAGGTCTCCGCGATCCGCCCGGGGGAGTAGCCCGCGACCGCCCGAAGCAGGTGGTACGCCTCCGCGATGAGCTGCATGTCGGCGTACTCGATGCCGTTGTGGACCATCTTCACGAAGTGGCCGGCGCCGTCCGGTCCGACGTGGGTGACGCACGGCGTGCCGTCGGGGGCCTTCGCGGCGATGCTCTCCAGCAGCGGACCGAGTGAGGTGTACGACTCGGCCGAGCCGCCGGGCATGATGCTCGGACCGTGCAGGGCGCCCTCCTCGCCGCCGGAGATGCCGACGCCCACGAAGTGGATGCCGCGTTCCCGAAGCTCCTTCTCGCGGCGCCGGGTGTCGGCGAAGTGTGCGTTGCCGCCGTCGATGATGACGTCGCCCTCCTCGAGCAGCGGCGCGAACTCCTCGATCACGGCGTCCGTCGCCTCACCCGCCTTGACCATGATCACCAGACGGCGCGGCCGCTCCAGCGCGGCGACGAACTCCTCCGCCGACTCCGCGGCGACGAACGTGCCCTCGTGACCGAACTCCTCCACCAGGGCGCGCGTCCTGGTCGCCGTGCGGTTGTGGACGGCCACCGTGAAGCCGTTGCGGGCGAAGTTGCGGGCGAGGTTACGGCCCATCACCGCCAGTCCCGTGACGCCGATCCGAGCTGTTCCGTTCATGCGTGTGCTCCTGGAAGTCCGTAGGAAGTCCGTAGGTACGTGCGGCCCCTACGCATACGTACGGGCGTGACGGGCCATTCACCGATCCTCGTGCCACGGGAGGACATCCGCACGCGGTTCGCGGGCCTCGCCCGTCGAGTCCCTGCCGGGCGCAGGGGCGGCCCCTCGTCCCGCACGGCGATCGAACCGGGCCGGACCGGACGCGGTGGAGGTGGGCGCGGCGACGCTCCCGCTTCCGCGTTCCTGAACCGCGGCGGCCACGCGGGCAGCCGCTGGCGCCCGTCCGCGGCGCGGCCCGGGGTCCACCGCGCGGCCGGTCGGCTCGGTCGGCCTTGATGGGCCTCGGTGGGCCGGGACCGGCGAGGTCTGGCCGAACCCGGCGAGGTCTGGCCGGGGCCGGTCCCAACGCCGGTGGGTGGTTTCGCCGGGGTGAAGCCTCCGGATGGGACCCCGGGCTCCCGTACTTGCCGGCCCCTCCCTGACGACGCCACGTCCGGCCGGCCCTCCTCCCTTCCACGCCCTTGCGCCGGGGCGTGCTTCGGCCCTCTGCACCCTGGCCACTGGGCGGCCGACCGTCGAGTTCCGGCCGTCTCCGTCCAGGCCGTCGGATGGAGCGGCGCTTTCGGGACAGCAGCCCCCGGCATGCCCCCGGAGCGGCACCCGGCGGCCAAGAAGCATGGACCGAGCCCTGCCCGAGGGCGTGACCCGGGCCCTCCAGGCCACACCCGGCGCCACCTCCCCCGGACGCCGACGGACACGGACCGGGCCGGACCGGGGCGTGACCCGGACCGACCGGGCCGGCCCGGACCGGCGGGATCGGGCCAGCGTTGCGCTGAAGCCTTGTCACTGTCCGTATGCGGCCCCTAAGTTGACCGATTGCGACATGACCAGAATCGCGCCCAGGGGGGACCGTCATGGCCGGAACCGGTCGGCACCGCAGATACCAGCCGAGCCGTATCAACCGCGCTTCGCTCACCGTCACCGCCGGCGGTGCCGGCATGGCCCTGCCCCTGGTCGGTGCGGGGTCCGCGCACGCCGCGTCCGTGGACGTGTGGGAGAAGGTCGCTGCCTGCGAGTCCACCAGCGACTGGCGGATCAACAGCGGCAACGGCTACTACGGCGGACTGCAGTTCAGCCAGTCCACGTGGGAGGCGTACGGCGGGCGGCAGTACGCGGCGCGCGCGGATCTGGCCACCAAGGAGCAGCAGATCGCCGTCGCGGAGAAGGTCCTCGAGGGACAGGGGCCGCGCGCCTGGCCGACCTGCTCGGCCAAGGCGGGGCTGACCCGTGGCGGCGAGTCCCCGGACATCGCGCGGACGGTGCCCCAGGAGGTGGCGCCGCCCAAGCGGACCGTGTCGAAGGACGCCGCGTCCCCGACCACGGTTCCCACGCAGCGCGAGGGCTACACCGTCGCCCGCGGCGATTCACTGTCCAAGATCGCGCGCTCGGAGCGGGTCGGGGGCGGCTGGCAGGGACTGTACGAGCGGAACCGCACGGTCGTCGGCGACGACCCCGATCTGATCTTCCCCGGGCAGCGGTTGACCCTGCGGGCCACCACCGCTCCGTCCCAGGAGCGAGTTCCCTCCGGAAGCGAACGCCCGGCCGCGAAGCCGCAGACCGAGTCGAAACCCCGCGCGGAAACGAAACCGCAGCCGGAGCAGCAGAAGCCGAAACAGCCGCAGCCGCCGTCGCAACAGCAGAAGCCGGAACAGCAGACGCCGCAAACGAAGCCGCAGCCCACCCCCCAGCCGAAGCAACAGAAGGCACAAGCGGCGGCACCCAAGGCGCCCGCCGCGCATTCCGTCGCCCCCGTCTCGGCCGGCACCTCGACCTCCTACCGCAAGACGGGTTCGTCGTGGTCGAGCGGCTACCACACGGGCGTGGACTTCGCCGTCCCGACCGGCACCTCCGTGAAGGCCGTCGCGGCCGGAAAGGTCGTGTCGGCCGGCTGGGGCGGCGCGTACGGGTACGAGATCGTCGTCCGGCACGGCGACGGCAGGTACAGCCAGTACGCGCACCTGTCGGCCATGAACGTACGGACCGGTCAGCAGGTGAGCGCCGGCCAGCGGATCGCCCGTTCAGGATCCACCGGCAACAGCACGGGACCGCATCTCCACTTCGAGATCCGTACGGGCCCCGGGTACGGCTCCGACATCGATCCCCTCGCGTACCTGCGGGCGAGAGGTGTGTCGATCTGATCCGGCCGGCCGGGGCAGCTCCGCACCGAGCCGCTCGACGGTGAGCAGGATCAGCCCGCCGGCCGCCACCACGCCGCAGCCGAGGGCGAGCACCGTGCCGGCCACGCCGTAGCGGAAGTCCTCGCCGAACATGGTGATGCCCACGACCGCCGCGACGACCGGGTTGAGCACGGTGAGTGTCGCCAGGGGCGCGGCGAGCCCCGCGCCTCGGTAGGAGGCTTGGGAGAGGAGCAGGCCGCCGACGGCCAGCGCGGCGATGACCGCGAGGCTCGGCCAGTGGGCGAACGGCGAGCTCCACATCCAGTCCACGGCGACGGACTTGGTGAAGACGGAAGCGATGCCGAAGGCGACGCCGGCCGCGCCCGCCAGCAGCACGCTGCGCTGGATCGGCCGGTGCACTCCCTGGGCGGCCAGGAAGAGCAGTGCGACGGTGCCGAGGGTGGCGGCCGCGAGGGCGCCGCGCCCGGCGGAGTCCAGCGGGCGGGATTCCGTCTCCCCCGTGAGGGCGAGGAGTCCGGCGAGGCCGACGGTCGCCATGATCGCCCCGCGCCAGGCGGTGGAGCCCGCCCGGCGTCGTACGAAGAGCGCGGCCATCGGCAGCGCGAAGACGATGGTCAGTGCTCCCAGGGGCTGCACCAGGCTCAGCGGGCCGTACGCGAGGGCCACCACGTGCAGGACCGCTCCCGTGCCGTTGAGGGCGACGGCGGCCCACCAGCCGGGCTGGTGCAGCGGCGCGTAGGGGCGTGAGGGAGTGGTGGTCGCCACGTGCTCCTGAAGGATCGCCCCGGCCGCGTAGGCGACCGCGGAGACCAGCGACAGGATCACGGACAGCGCGAGGGAACTCATAGTGACAACCATGTCCCCCTTCTGCCGTCACGTCGTCGTACCTGAGCAGGCACTTGCCCGTACTGCCGAAGTAGTACGGGGACGGGACCAAGGTCCGCCTCCGGGTGGGGGTGTGTGCCCCGGCCGGAGCGGCCGGGGTGCACACGGCTCGTCTCCAGTATCGGTTCGTCGGCCGTCGAGCGCCCACTTCTCCGACGCCGGACGACGCTTCTCCTAGTGAGCGCGGCGAACTCGGCCGCTGCCGTCCCTGCCGTCCCTGCCGTCCCTGCCGGGCTGTCGCCGGGTGGCACCTCCGCCCGGCCCTCGGGGCGCGGCCGCCCGTCGACGCCCTCGGTGTGGACCACCCGCGCGCTCCGCGCTCCGGCGGTCCACGCGGGGCGAACGGTGTGCCCTGGTCCTCCGGCTGCGCGGCGATCGTCGACGGCGGTGCCGCCGTCGACGATCACGGGCAGCCGCAGATCGGCTCGTGGCAGCGGCGCCTCCGCGGCGCCCGAGGCGAGCGCCATGAGAGCCGGCAGCGGTGCGCTCACGCAGGCGAGAGCTGTCGTGCGGCCGGTACGCCGCAGAGGGGTCCCTCCCCGACAGGGCATGCCGGACCCCCGTCCGGCATGCCCTGTCCCCCAGAAGTGGCCGGGCCGCAAATGGCGACCCGCCACGTCGGCTCTTCGGATCACATAGTGAGGTGCGCTCCCCCGCAGTTGTATGGGGACCGTGAAACCTGGCGCGAAACGGATGCGGCGCCCAGGGCCGGCCGAACGCGTCACAAGGAGTCACCCGGCGCGGGAAGCGGCCGCCGCGACGGCCGGACCGTCAGGCGGCGCCTGGGGCGAGCCGCTGCCACAACCTGCAAAGGTCTAGACCTGTCTTCTTGTTGTGGATCTCCGGCATGCGCTTGCGGAATTCGGCCAACTCGCGTTCCACCCGGTTGCCCCGATCGTTCCGGGGAGCGGCCCGTCCCCGCCGGGGGGTCCCACGTGACGGGTGTCATTTGGTCGGCACCTCAACAGTCAGTAAAGTCGAGCTTTTGAAACGTGGCATTCGAGTGACCTAGGAACGGCTACAAGCGATGACGGTGACAGAGGACAGCCCGGTGGCGTACGGGCCGGGCATCGACCCGGAGCGGCTGGCCGTCTGCCTGAGCGTGCTCGAAGAGCTCGACAAGCTCGAGGTCGACCACCCCGACGCGATCGCGGTGCGCCGCGCCACCGCCGGTGTGTACCGGACGGTGAAGCAGCGCCGCCGCCAGGAGCGCCGCGCGGCCAAGACGGCCCACGACAAGGCCGTCACGGAGGCGACCGCGACGGGTTCCGCGGCACGCATCGACGACGAGACGCAGGGCGTGCTGCCGTCGTCCTCGTCCCAGGGTGAGATCGCGGGCATACTGCGGCGCCCCCGCTCCTGCTACATCTGCAAGACCCGCTATGTCGAGGTCGACGCCTTCTATCACCAGCTCTGCCGGCAGTGCGCAACGGAGAACCGTGCCCGTCGCGACGCCCGCGTCGACCTGACCGGCAAGCGTGCCCTGCTCACGGGCGGCCGGGCCAAGATCGGCATGTACATCGCGCTGCGGCTGCTGCGTGACGGTGCTCACACGACCATCACCACCCGCTTCCCGAGTGACGCGATCCGCCGCTTCAAGGCGATGCCGGACAGTGACGAGTGGATCCACCGGCTCAAGGTCGTGGGGATCGACCTGCGCGACCCGGCGCAGGTCGTCGCCCTCGCCGACTCCGTCGCGGCCGCCGGCCCGCTCGACATCCTGATCAACAACGCAGCTCAGACGGTCCGCCGTTCCCCGCAGGCGTACCGGGAGCTGGTCGCCGCCGAGTCGGCGCCGCTTCCGGCGGGCGAACTGCCGCCCGCCGAGGTCATCGGCACGTTCGGCAGCGGCGCCGTCGAGTCGGTGGCCGCCCTGCCGTCGTCCGGTGCGCAAGGGCTGACGGCGCAGGACGTCACGGATCTCGCCCTGGTCAGCGGCTCCGCCTCCCTGGAACGCATCGCGGCGGGCACGGCCATCGACGCGGGTGGCCTGGTGCCCGACCTGCACGACACGAACAGCTGGATCCAGACCGTCTCCGAGGTCGACCCGGTCGAGCTGCTCGAGGTCCAGCTGTGCAACTCGACCGCGCCGTTCATCCTGATCAGCCGTCTCCGTCCGGCGATGGCGGCGGCACGGTCCCGGCGGAAGTACGTCGTCAACGTCTCCGCGATGGAGGGCGTCTTCAGCCGCGGCTACAAGGGTGCGGGCCACCCGCACACCAACATGGCCAAGGCGGCGCTGAACATGCTGACCCGCACCAGCGCCCAGGAGATGTTCGAGGCGGACGGCATCCTGATGACGGCCGTGGACACCGGCTGGATCACCGACGAGCGGCCGCACCCCGACAAGATGCGTCTCGCGGACGCAGGCTTCCACGCTCCTCTCGACCTGATCGACGGCGCGGCCCGCGTCTACGACCCGATCGTGCGCGGTGAGGAGGGCGAAGACCTGTTCGGCTGCTTTCTCAAGGACTACGCCCCCGCCAACTGGTAGACCGCCGACCGCACATCGCACCGCCTGCCACGGCCGGTGCACCCGTCACGGGTGCACCGGCCGTCGGTTTCTGTCCGGACGCCGGGATCGGCCTGAATCGAGTGGAATCCGAGGCGCTATCGAGCGCGGCGGCGCTCATTTGGTTATCGTGAGGTGGACGGATGAGCCACCAAGGGGTCCACAAACCCCCTTCGGCCGTCCTGGGACAGGTCTGCAACCAGGCCGCGGTCCCGCCCGAGTGACGGCGCCACCGCGACCGAACTGCCCCTGCCCCAGTTGCGCGACACAGAGGAGTGCGCGGTGACACCAGATGTGAAGCAAGACCAACGACCGCCCGAGCGCGGCGGTGAACGGGCCGGCAAGGCCGAAGAGCTCCGCAATCTCGAGGTCTGGGCCCGCTCGGCCCCGATCCGGCTCGCCGGATACGAGGAGGACCTCGCCGAACCGCACATCCTGCCGAGCATCGACTGACCAGCGCTTTCCGTGTGCCCCCTGCCGCCCCGCAGGGGGCACACCGCTGCCCCGGGCGTGCACGGGCCCGCCCGCGGTGGCGGCGGGAGGGGCGCCGGGCGGGTGGTTGCGACGGGTGGGCCGCGCCCCGGCGGTCATGACAACCGTGTCGGCGCCAGGAACTCGCGTACGAAGGTGCGGTGCCACCGCGCCCCGGTCTCCCGCCGTTCGCGCCGGGTCGTGAACCGATAGCGGTAAAGCCGTGCCCGCACCTGCGCGGGCGGTTCGTCCGGGAAGGGGTTGCGTCGCAGCAGCCGGAGCGTGTCCCGGTCCCCTTGGAGCAGCCGCTCCACGAACGGCAGGAACCACGACCGCGCGTAGGCGGGGGAGAGCGCGGCGAACCACATCATCCAGTCGAGTCGCAGATGGTACGGCGCGTACTGGCGCGGCAGCCGGCGCACGTCGCCCGGCTTGCCCTTGAACTCGTACTCCCGCCAGACGGTGTCCTCGTGAACGGTCCTCTCGTCCGTGCCCTGGACCACCAGTTCCTGTCGGACCCGGCCCACCGTGCCGAAGGCGCCGTAGGAGTTCACCAGGTGCAGCGGGTCGTAGGAGCGGTTCATCGCCTGGTGCCGGGAGAACAGGTTGCGTGCCGGGCGGTAGCTGAGGGCCACCACCAGCGCGGTCACGGCGATCACCACGATCCGGTACCAGAGCGGGGCCTCGGGCAGGGTGCCTGTGCCCGCGATCAGCGAGCCGTCGACCGCGGAGAGGGCGAGGACGATCGTCAGCCAGTTGAGCCAGGCGAAGTTGCCCGACAGGACGAGCCACACCTGGGTCACCACGATCAGTCCCGCGGCGACGCTCGCCACCGGCTGCGGGGCGAACAGCAGCACCGGTACGCCGAGTTGGACGACATGGTTGGCCGCGGCCTCGAACCGGTGGGCGGGCCCCGGCAGCAGGTGGAAGAGCCGGCTCAGCGGGCCGGGCATCGGCTGGGTCTCATGATGGAAGTACAGGCAGGTCAGATTGCGCCAGCAGGCGTCACCGCGGAGCTTGATGAGCCCCGCACCGAACTCCACCCGGAACAGCAGCCAGCGCAGCAGCCACAACACCAGTACCGGCGGCTCGACCTGTTCGTTGCCGAGGAAGACAGCGAGGAAACCGGTTTCCAGCAGCAGCGACTCCCATCCGAAGCCGTACCAGGTCTGGCCCACGTTGACGATCGACAGGTACAGCAGCCACAGCACCGCCCACCAGGCCATCGCCGCCCCGAGTGGCAGCCGGTCGGCCGCCCCGGCGACCAGGGCCGCCGAGAGCAGGCATCCGGTCCAGGCGACCAGGGCGAAGAAGCGGTCCGAGTAGTGCAGCCGGAACAGGGTCGGTGCACTGCGCCCGTCCGTCCGGCGCAGGAAGTCGGGTACGGGCAGCATGCCGCGTTCGCCGATCAGCGCCTTGAACTGCAGTGCGGCGGAGAGGAAGGCGACGAGATACACGGCGGCCAGAGCCCGCTGGAAGACCAGCCGGCTCAGCTGGTAAGCGTCGTCGCCGAACCATTCCATCGCTTCCAGTATCGGCCCGCCGTCCGGGAAGCCGCGGCGATCCGCCGCAGCGTGTTGCCCGGCCGCCGTGCGTACCGGCGTTGCGTTGCGGGTACGACCGGGGCGCCGAGCCGGCTGTGGCAGGCGGCGTGCCGACCGAGCGCCGGCACGGTGAACCGCACGGAGCCGTCTCGCGCAGGTCCACGGTGTACGCCTCCTCGCCGGTTCCGGGGGGCCGGTGTGCGTGCGGTGCGCGAAGTCGGCGAAGCGGAAGTGCGGCACGGTCAGCGCCAGGGTCGGCAGCGTGAACCCGATCGGCAGCGTGAACCCGCAGCGTGAAGCCGAACGGCTCGCCGGCCCGCGGGGTGACCGGCCCGCTCCGTGATCGGCGCGAGGCTCGCGGCGGGCGATCCGCCGAACGGGCGCGAGCCGTCCGGAGTCCATCAGCCGCAGTCCCGCAGGGACGACGAACGGCATCCCGGACGTGACGATCAGGTTGACCAGTACGGACATGTCGCACTCGCCATTGATTGCCCGTGTTGTCACGCCGCGGCGCCGGCCCCGTGAACGGAACTGAACACGTTCAAGTCGCGTCGCTCGTGATGATCCGTCAGAAATGGAGGGACGTTCCGAGTTGCGGAAGGCAGGAGATCTTGGTGCGCTCACCGATGCGTGGTCTGTACGCGGCGGTCGCCGCGCTGTGCGTGGGGCCGCTGGCCGCCGGTTGCGGCGGCGAGAGCAAGGCGGCCGAACCGGAGGAGATCCTCCTCCAGTCGTCCGCGGCGCAGGGACCGGACCCCTTCACGGCGTCGACCGCCGCGGCCGGAGCGCCGCCCGCTCTGCCGAGCGTCGCGAGCGCGCCCAAGAGCCCCTCCGGGGGAGGGGTGACACTGCGCACCATGTCCGGCGCGACGCCGGGCCTGTACGCAGGCACCCAGGAGGTGGCGGCCTGCGACGTGGCGCGGCAGGCAGGGCTGCTTGCCGCGAAGAAGGAGAAGGCCCGCGCGTTCGCCGAGGCGGCGGGGGTCGACCCGTCGGGCATCGGTGCCTTCCTGCGCGGCCTCACCCCGGTCGTGCTGCGCACCGACGTCCGCGTCACGGGCCACGGCTTCCACGACGGCTCGGCCGTCGCCCGGCAGTCGGTCCTCCAGGCCGGTACTGCGATCCTGGTCGACCAGTACGGTGCCCCGCGGGTGCGGTGCGCCTCCGGTACGCCGTTGAAGCCGCCGGTCCCGGCAGCGGCCGGGATGGTCACCACGGGCACGGCCTGGCCCGCGTACCGCGCCGACCGGACGCTCGTCGTCAAGCCGGCGGGCCAGCCCGTCAACAACCTGCTGCTTGTGAGCATCGTGGACAACGGCTGGATCGAGCGCCCGAGCGGCACCGAGGGCGAGGACGACTCCCGGCCCGCGGCGCTGCCGCCCGTGGATCCCGAGGAGGTCTTCGCCGACCCCGGCCGCACCGGGCCGGACGGCGACGTCGACCCCGCGGGCGCGGAGGGCGCGACCTCCGGGTCGCCCCCGGCGCAGCCGCAGCCGGACGCCGAGCCGCCCGCCCGGCCCGCGGAACCCGCCCCGCCGGCCGTGCCCGACCTTCCTGCCGCCCCCGCCCCCCAGCCCGATCTGCCCGACCTGCCGGCGGGGCCGGACCTCGTGGAACCTGTGCCCGCCGAGCCGGTGCTTCCCGGCGGCGCGAGTGGCGAGGGCGGTGCGAGCGGTGCGGCGGGAAACGGACCGGACGCGCCGTCCGACACGGCTCCGGACGTGCCCGCCGAAGGTGGCGCTTTCCGGCGCTGACCGCGGCGCAGGCCCTCGCCAGACAGCTCGTGGATCGCGACAAACCATGACAGAGTAGCCCCATGGCTGATCGGGCAGCGGGTGCCCTGTCGCTCCCCGACGACTGGCCGGCGCACGCGGACGTGAGTCTCGTCCTCAACCGGATGGGAACCTTCGACTGGGACCTCACCAGCGGACTCATGCACATGGACGGGCCCGGTCTCGACGTGTTCGACCTGCGCCCGGAGGAATACGACGGCCGCCCCGAGAGCCTGTCGGCACGGGTGCCCGCCGACGAAGCCGTCCGGCTGGACACCATGGTCGCCCAGGCCCTCAAGAACGGGAACGACAACTACGGCGCCTACTTCCGCATCCGGCGCCGCGACGGGCACCTGCGCTGGACCCACACCCAGGCATGCGTACGCCGGGACGGGACCGGCCGCCCCGTGCGCATCATCGGGATCGTCAGGGACGCGACGCAGGAGCTCGCCGACTCCACCGCCCATGTCGAGGTCGACCTCGAGCGCCGCAGGCAGACCAGCGTCGTCGAGAGCACCACCGCCGCCCTCGCCCACGCCCGTACCGTGCAGGACGTCATCGAGCTGCTGAAGAACTCCCACGGCATGGAGCACCTCGGTGCCACCAGCCTCGTCATGGGCCTCCTCGAATCCGGCCGGATCCACCTGGTGGCGGAGGGTCCCGAAGGCTCCTTCGTGCCAGGCACCCGCTACACGAGGGTCGACGAGCAGTACCCGATGAGCGAGGTGGTGCGTACGCTCACTCCCCGCTTCATCGAGTCCAAGGCCGATTTCGCCCGGTCGTACCCGGTCCTGTGGCCGCACATCAGCGGGCTCGGCATCACCGCCGCCGCCTATCTGCCGCTGATCGCGCAGGCCCGCCCCATCGGCGCGCTCGGCCTGCTCTACCGCGACAAGACGGCCTTCAGCGCCGACGAGCGCAATCTGCTGGTCGCGCTCGGCAGCAGCATCGCGCAGAGCCTCCAGCGCGCCGTGCTGTACGAGCAGGAGCACGACCTCGCCGAGGGCCTGCAGCAGGCCATGCTGCCGCGCCGGATCCCCGACGTCCCGGGCGCGCAGATCGCGGTGCGCTACCGCTCCGGGCGGTTCGGCCGGGACATCGGCGGCGACTGGTACGACGTCATCGCCTTGCCGGGCGGTCGCGTAGGGGCGGTCATCGGCGACGTACAGGGCCACGACACGCACGCGGCCGCCGTGATGGGGCAGCTGCGTATCGTGCTGCGGGCCTACGCCGCCGAGGGCCACACGCCCGCCACCGTCATGGCCCGCGCCTCCGTCTTCCTGCACGAACTGGACACCGACCGGTTCGCGACCTGCACCTACGCCGAGGTGGACCTGTCGACCGGGGTGGTGCAGGCGGTCAGGGCCGGTCACGTCGACCCGCTGATCAGGGAACCCGACGGCAGCTGCCGACGGCTGGTGCTCCAGGGCGGGCTGCCCCTGGGGCTCTCCGCTGAGTTCGGCCGGCTGGAGTACCCGGTCGGCACCGTCGAACTCGACCCCGGGCAGACGCTGGTGATGTACACGGACGGCCTTGTCGAACAGCCGGGCGCAGACCTCGACGACGGCATGCAGCTGCTGGCCCAGCTGGTGCACAGCGGCCCGCGCGATATCCAGCTGCTGGCCGACCGGCTCTGCGAGGTGGTGGACGAACGAGGCGGTGACGACGACGTGGCGCTCCTGCTGCTGCGCCGCAAGGGCGCCTACACCGCCCAGCCGGGCGGCCGGCTCCGGCAGCACGTCGCCCAGGGTGACCCGGAGGGGCTGCGAGCGGCCCGCCGGATGGTCCGCGCGGCCGTAGCGGCGTGGGGGGCCCGCCACCGCGCGGACGAGGTCGAACTGGCCGCGGACGAACTCATCACCAATGCGCTGACGCACACCGACGGCCCGGCGATCGTCACGGTACGTGTGCCGGCCCGTGGGGAACGGCGGCTGCGGGTGGAGGTCGAGGACCGGTCCAGCGCCCTGCCGCGCCGGCGCGAGGCGGGCGTGTCGGGCGTCTCCGGGCGGGGCCTGATGCTGGTGGAGCAGCTGTCCGACAGCTGGGGCGTCGAATCCCGGGGCAGCGGCAAGTGCGTGTGGTGCGAGTTCCGTATGCCGGACCGGCCCGCGCCGTGACGGGGACGTCCGCAGCCCTGTCGCCCTCACTGCCGTTCAGGTGGCTCTCTTCACTGCCGTTCAGCGGCGGTCGGTCTCCGCGTCCGCGGCCACCCGCCCCAGGGTGCGGCCGGGGCGGGCGGAACGGGCGCGGCGCGGATCCGGTGCGTCGTGCGAGGAGGCGTACCGGTCGTGTTTCTTCACCAGCAGCCGGCTCTCGCGCTCGCCGTCCCGGCCGCCGCGGGTGCGGGTGAGCGCGTAGCCGCCGTGCAGCTTCGCGCCGTCGAGCCAGAACGAGGCGTGCCCGTCCTCCAGAGCCTCGGCGAAGGGGATCTCGTGGCCGCGCCGGTCGGTGGCGAGGCCGCGGTAGATGCCCTCGTCCCGGATGGTGAGGGCCCCTGCGCCGTACTCGCCCGCCTTGATGACCCCTTCGTGGTCCGCGTACTCAAGGGGGTGGTCCTCGGTCGGCATGGCCGGCCGCTTCGCGTCCGGGTCGGCGGCGGCCCTTGGGGAACCGCCCTGACGACGCCGTCCACGTCGAGGCGGAAGCCGACTCTTCGGCGGCACGGCCACCCGCGTGTACGGGCTCTGAGCGATCGTCCACGGGCTTCGCACGATTCGGCGCGCGACCGGCCGTCCGCTGCGGCAGTGTGGAGACATGCCCGAACTGCCCGAGGTCGAGGCGCTGCGCGAGTTCCTCGGCACCCACCTGGTGGGCCGCCGCATCGCCCGAGTGCTGCCGGTGGCCGTCAGCGTACTCAAGACGTACGACCCGCCGCTCTCCGCCGTGGAAGGCACACAGGTCACCGCCGTTGACCGGCACGGCAAGTGGCTGGACGTCACCGCGGGCGGCCTCCATCTGGTGATCCACCTCGCCCGCGCCGGCTGGCTCCGGTGGCAGGACGACCTCCCCGCCGTGCCGCCCCGGCCCGGCAAGGGCCCGCTGGCCCTGCGGACGGTGCTGGCGGAGGGCGGCGGTTTCGACCTCACAGAGGCCGGTACGACCAAGCGCCTCGCCGTGCACCTCGTGTCCGACCCGGCCGATGTCCCCGGTGTAGCGGCCCTTGGGCCGGACCCGCTCGCCGACGACTTCGACCGTGCCGCGTTCACCCGCGCGCTCGCCGGTGAGCGGCGGCAACTCAAGGGAGCGCTGCGCGACCAGAGCCTGATCGCCGGCATCGGGAACGCGTACAGCGACGAGATCCTCCACGCGGCGAAGATGTCGCCCTTCAAACCGGTGCAGAACCTGGACGAGGCCGAGCGGGACGCACTGTACGACGCGCTGCGGACGACGCTCGGCGAGGCCGTCGAACGCTCCCGGGGAGTGGCGGCAGGCCGCCTCAAGTCGGAGAAGAAGAGCGGGCTGCGCGTCCACGGCCGCACCGGCGAGCCCTGCCCCGTCTGCGGCGACACCGTACGCGAGGTGTCCTTCAGCGACTCGTCGCTGCAGTACTGCCCGACCTGCCAGACCGGCGGCAAGCCGCTCGCCGACCGCAGGCTCTCCCGCCTGCTCAAGTGAGGCCCGGACTGCTCGGTGCGGCTCGGGCCGTCAGCCGCCGATCGACAGCAGCCGCTCGCCGCCGTCCGATCGGACCTCCCAGCGGCCGATCTCGGTCGGATGCAGCCCGGTGCTCGCCTCCAGATCCAACGGGCCCTGCCCGTCGGATTGCCCGGAGATCCCGTAACCGCCTTCTGGGACCCACCAGCTGAGCACCGGATGCTCCGCCCCGTCCTTGCCGATCGCAACGAGCCGGCAGGTGCGCGGACCGGCGAGCCCGCTCAGCCGCATCGCGACCGACGTGCCCCAGTCGCGGTCCTCCAGCGCCACCGACGCGGTCACCCCCGAGACGGGGTCGGACGCGACGACCCGGGGCGGCCCGGGCTCCTGCGCGGCGCCCCTGACGGTGACCACCGCGACGGGCAGGGCGACGATCAGCGCGGCGGCCACGGCCGCCAGCCGCAAGCGCCGCCGGCGGTCCCGCCGCCGCTGCACCGCCACTGCGCCGGTCAGGCGTTCCAGCAGCTGCGGCCCGGGACGGGCGTCGATCCGACCGGGGCCGGCGAGCTCGGACAGCGCGGTCGCGACGCCGGTGAAGTCGGACAGCCCCACGGCACACGCGACGCAACCGGCGAGATGCTCCTCGAACCGATGGGCGTCGGCCGGTTCCAGGATGCCCAGGGCATAGGCGGCCACATCCCGGTGCGGCTGCTGCCGGCTCATGGGCGGTCCTCGTTTCCTCAGGATGTTACGGGCGGTCACCCTTGAATACGCAGCGGGAAGGCGCTCTGCTCAACCCGCCCGGGACACGGCCGCGATCGCAAAGCCGCGCTCCCCGACCAGGGGCGTGGCCGCAGCCCCCCAAGCGGACCTCGTGCCCCTCCCGGCAGGCTCCGCCGTGACCGGCAAGCACCGCCGGTCGCGGCACTAGACTCCGCCCCATGCTGCGCGTACTGGCTGTCGACGACGAGAAACCGGCGCTCGAGGAGCTGCTCTACCTCCTGCGCGCCGACTCACGGATCCGCAGCGCGGAGGGCGCCACGGACGCCACGGAGGCGCTGCGCCGCATCGGCCGCGCCCTGGAGGCCGGCCCGGACGGGGAGGACGACATCGACGTCGTGTTCCTCGACATCCACATGGCGGGGCTCACCGGGCTGGACGTCGCGCGGCTCCTCGCCGGATTCGCCAGGCCGCCCCTGATCGTCTTCGTCACGGCACATGAAGGCTTCGCGGTCCAGGCGTTCGACCTCAAGGCCGTCGACTACGTGCTCAAGCCCGTGCGCAGGGAACGGCTCGCCGAAGCGGTACGCAGGGTCAGCGACCTCGTCGTCACCCTGCGCGAACCACAGCGCACCGACCAGCCGGTGCCGGCGCCGGAGACCACGCAGCAGACCCCGGCCGGGGGAGCTGAGCAGATACCCGTCGAACTCGGCGGGGTCACCCGCTTCGTGCCGGTGGACGACATCACCTACGTCGAGGCACAGGGCGACTACGCCCGTCTGCACACCGCCGCGGGCAGTCATCTCGTCCGCATCCCGCTGTCCGCCCTCGAGGAGCGCTGGGCCTCGCGCGGGTTCGTCCGTATCCACCGCAGCCACCTGGTGGCCCTCGGCCGCATCGACGAACTGCGGCTGGACGCCGGCGCGACGACTGTACGGGTCGGCGGCGCAGAGCTCGCGGTCAGCCGGCGTCACGCGCGCCAGCTGCGTGACCTGCTGCTGCGGCACGCCAGGGGCTGACCGACCGTTCGGCGATCATCAGCGGCCGTTCGCCGCGCGGAACCCGCCGCACGGCGACGCGGCGGCGGACCCGGCCACGACCGCACCCGCCCGCGCCTAACCTTGATCGCGCCGGGGAAGAAGGGGCCTGATGCGCGACATCGACGCACTGCTGGACGAGCTCCGCGGTGTTCCGCACACCCGTCCGGCAGACGCCCGTGACCTCGAGCAGCTCCTCGCCACCGTGCGCAGCGCCGCCGGGCGGTGGGCCGACGTGCTGGACGAGATCCGCCAGTCGGCACGGGGCATCGCCGGGCCGCGTGCGGAAGCGGCCCTCGAGGTCGCCTTCCGCCGGGCCGAGGAGTCCTACGTCGAGCTGGAGATCGCGCTGCGGGACTGCGCCGGTGACGTTGGCCGCTGAGCCGCGGCCGGGAGGGGGCGGGAGCGGCCGGGAGATCTCCCAGGAGAGCTCCGATCATCTCTACCGTCGCAGATCCGTGCTGCGTAGACTCCACCCTCTCCCCGAGTACGCCGACAGACGCTGGAGCGGACGACCATGTCTGCAGAGCAACCCCCACGCCGTGTGGTGGTCACCGGTGTGCCGCGCGGCACCCGTCGCCCGCCCGGCCACGCACCCGCCCGCTCCGAGATCAGCGAGCAGACCACCCTCGGCACCACCTATGTCCGCTCCCTGATGCGCAGCCAGCTGCGGGCCGCCCTGTACGCGCTCGGCACGCTCGCCCTGCTCGTCGGCTCGCTGCCGCTGCTGTTCGCACTGCCCGCCGCCCTCGGCTATTCGCCCGGGTCACCGGAGCCGTTCGTCTGGGTCGTGCTCGGCGTGGCGGTCTACCCCCTGATGTGGCTGATCGCCCGCTGGTACGTGCGCCGCGCAGAGCGGAACGAGCGCGACTTCACCAGACTTGTCGAGGGCCGCTGACGGTGCCGGCGGGGGAAGCCACGTGAACCAGACCTACGCGGTGGCCGCCGTCACCGCCGTGGTGTTCGCCACCGTGCTCGTCGGCGCGCTCGGCCTGCGCATATCCCGAACGACCTCCGACTTCTACGTCGCGTCCCGCACCGTCAGGCCCGCTCTCAACGCGGCCGCCATCAGCGGCGAGTACCTCTCCGCCGCTTCCTTCCTCGGCATCGCGGGGCTGGTGCTCCTCCAGGGTCCGGACCTGCTCTGGTACCCGGTCGGCTACACGGCCGGGTATCTCGTCCTCCTGGTGTTCGTCGCGGCCCCGCTCCGCCGCTCCGGGGCGTACACGCTCTCCGACTTCGCGGACGCCCGCCTCGAATCTGCGCAGGTGCGCAGGCTCGCGAGCCTCTTCGTCGTCGGCATCGGCTGGCTGTACCTGCTGCCGCAGCTCCAGGGCGCCGGCCTGACCCTGCAGATCCTCACCGGTGCGCCGGACTGGGTGGGCAGTGTCGTGGTGGCCGTGGTCGTCACCGGAGCCGTCGCCGCCGGCGGGATGCGCAGCATCACCTTCGTCCAGGCGTTCCAGTACTGGCTGAAGCTCACGGCCCTGCTGGTCCCGGCGATCTTCCTCGTCGCGGCCTGGGTCGGCGACGGCGCTCCGCGTGCCCGGTTCGACGCGCCCGCCGTCTTCCAGAAGCACACCGCCGTCCGCGTCGACGACACGGTCCGTGTCGAGGTGGAGGCGCCGCTGACGCTCACCGTCTCGGGAACGGTCGACGGCGTGCGGCACGAGCGGCGCACTCTCACCCTGACCGACGGCACGCACCGGATCGAGGCGGGGACGACGCTGCGCTTCCCCGAGGGCGCGGAGGTCCCCCGGTCCAGCGGCGAGGGCACCGGCCCGTTCAGCTGGTCCCAGCCGCTGTCCGGCGGCCGGGACGGCCACCAGCTGTACGCGACGTACGGGCTGATCCTCGCCACGTTCCTCGGCACCATGGGCCTGCCCCATGTCGCCGTCCGCTTCTACACCAGTCCCAACGGCAGGGCCGCCCGCCGTACCACCCTGGTCGTGCTCGCGTTGATCGGCGCCTTCTACCTGCTTCCGCCGGTCTACGGCGCGCTGGGCCGCATCTACGCACCCGAGCTGGCGCTCACCGGCGCCGCCGACGCCGCGGTACTGGTGCTGCCGGACCGCGTCATCGGCGGGGTCGCCGGTGAACTGCTCGGCGCGCTGCTCGCCGGCGGCGCGTTCGCCGCCTTCCTGTCCACCGCCTCCGGGCTCACCATGTCCGTGGCCGGAGTGCTCACCCAGGACGTGCTGCCCTCGCGCGGTGTACGGCACTTCCGCCTCGCGACCCTGTTCGCGATGGCAGCGCCGCTCGCGCTGAGCGCGGTGGCGACGAAGGTGCCGGTCGCCGACGCGGTCGGCCTCGCCTTCGCCGTCTCCGCCTCCTCGTTCTGCCCGCTGCTGATCCTCGGCATCTGGTGGCGGGGGCTCACCCCGCCGGGCGCGGCGGCCGGTCTCGTCGTCGGCGGCGGCGCGGCGCTGACCGCGGTGATGGCCACCCGCACCGGGCTGGCACCGGAGGGCTGGACGCACACGTTGATGGCCTGGCCCGCCGTCTGGTCGGTACCGCTCGGTTTCCTGACGATGGTCGGGGTGTCCCTGGCCACCCCGCGCCACATACCGGCCGGCGCCGCCGCGACCCTGGCCCGGCTGCATCTTCCAGAGGGTTTGATGGGCCGGCCGCAGCACGAAGGAGCACCACGATGACCGGGACCGGGGCGGCCGCGCTGGCAGCGGCGGGGCTCCTGCTGCTGGCTCTCGGCACGGTGATCGGCCGGCTGACGGCCGGCCGCGGCGGTGACCGGCCGGACCTCGACCTCGGCACGCCCGTCGAGCGCGCGACCTTCCACACCCTGCACACCGCCTCCCTCGCCGCGCCGCCGCTGCGGGCGGGCCTCACGGAGGACACGGCGCGCAAGGCCGCCAGGCGGCTGCGCCCGCTGCTCGGCACGGAAGCCCTCTGCCTCACGGACCGCGACGGGGTGCTCGCCTGGGACGGGCCCGGTGCGGACCGTCACCGGCAGCAGGTCATGGCGCTGGTGGCGGAGGTGCTCTACTCGGGGCGCAGCCGGA
This sequence comes from Streptomyces sp. NPDC048389, assembly GCF_040706335.1. Lineage (NCBI taxonomy): Bacteria > Bacillati > Actinomycetota > Actinomycetes > Kitasatosporales > Streptomycetaceae > Streptomyces > Streptomyces sp. NPDC048389. The sequence continues at coordinate 41,914 of NZ_JBEZKP010000053.1, forward strand.
GTGTCCACGCCGAGTGCGACGAGTTGGACTGCCCGCTGCGCTGGGTCGTGATCGCACCGCTGACCGGCGAGGAAGGGGTGCTGGGCGCCCTGGTCGCCTACGGCTCCCGGGAGTCGGCCGTACTGGTACGGGCGGCCACCGAGGTGGCCCGCTGGGTCTCGGTGCAGCTGGAACTGGCCGAGCTGGACCGGTCCCGCACCCGGTTGATCGAGGCGGAGATCCGCGCACTGCGGGCGCAGATCTCCCCGCACTTCATCTTCAACTCGCTGGCCGCGATCGCGTCGTTCGTCCGCACCGACCCCGAGCGGGCCCGTGAACTGCTGCTCGAGTTCGCCGATTTCACCCGGTACTCGTTCCGTCGGCACGGCGAGTTCACCCAGCTCGCCGACGAACTGCGTTCCATCGAGCAGTACCTGGCCCTCGCCGGGGCCCGCTTCGGCGACCGGCTCAAGGTCACGCTCCAGGTGGCCCCGGAGGTCCTGCCGGTCGCCCTTCCCTTCCTGTGCCTCCAGCCACTGGTCGAGAACGCCGTCAAGCACGGCCTCGAGGATTCCAGGAACGCGTGCCGCGTCACGATCGCCGCCCAGGACGCGGGTGCTGAGGCGATGGTGACCGTGGAGGACGACGGTGTGGGCATGGACCCGGAGGTGCTGCGCGCCATCCTCGCCGGGGAGCGCACCACGTCGTCGGGCATCGGCCTGAGCAACGTCGACGAGCGGCTGCGCCAGGTGTACGGGGACGACTACGGCCTGGTCATCGAGACCGCCGTCGGCGCCGGAATGAAGATCACCGTTCGGATACCCAAGTACCGGGCGGGTGTCCACTCCTCGGGAGGTCCGCGCGTCCTGCCCTGACCCGTCCCGGCCGCAGGCGAACGGCTCACCACAGGTGGACCGCCAGGTGCCCGAGCGGCAGGCCGAGCTCCCAGGCGGGCATCCACACCTGCGCCGCCTCGTCGAGCTGGGGGTCCGCGGGCCGCGAGGAGTGCCACGGCTCGAGGCCCCCGAGGTCGGCGGCGAGCAACTCGGTGTCGCGCAGCAGGCGCCAGGTGTCCGCCGCGAGCGCGAGGTCGGGGTCCTCGCCGCCGTGCCGTTCCCGTGCCGTACGGGCCGCGAGCCGCTCCATCACCCACTGCGGCCAGGGATGCCCGTACGCGGTGACGGCCAGCCAGTCGTCGACACACGCCGCCGGCGAGGCCCCGGAGAGCGGGTCGGAGCCGTCGCACAGATGGATGGTGAGCGCGAGCGCCTGCCGGCCGGCCCGGAACTCGAGCGAGGCGGGATCCACCAGCGCTGCGGTGCGCATCATCTCGTCCGCCGTGTACTCGGCGCACAGCCACGCCATGGGGACGGTGATGCCCCCTCCGCTGGTGCCGTTCGTACTTCCGGGCCGCATGTTCCTCACCCTCTCCCGTAGGACCGGGTCCGCCTCTCGACGACGAGCCTCCACCGACAGACACGGTGGGGAGGACCGGTTCGCTCAACTCGCGCGTGACGTTTCGCATACGTCCGCCCGCCGCCCGAGACCGGTGGGGGAGGAGGCCATCACCGTGGCGCCCGGGGCGGAGGTGGTTGTGCGCCTGCTGTACCCGGGCAGACAGCGGGCCAGCGCGCGGAGCGCGTAGTGCGAACGCGACTTGACGGTTCCCGGCGGGATGCCGAGGGACTGCGCGGCCTCATTGACACTCATCCCCTGGAAGTAGATCCGGACCAGGACGGCGCGGTGCTCCGGGCTGAGCGAGCCGACCGCGGCACGCACGTCGAGGGCGGCCACCGCGCTCTCGGTGACGTCCGCAGGGTCCGGTGTGATGGCCAGCACCCCGTCGCCGATCTCGGCGGGCCGGGCCATCCGGGAGCGCCGGGCGTCGATGGCGAGGCGGCGCCCCACGGTGAACAGCCAGGGGCGCATGGACTCGTACGGGGCGTCGAAAGCCTCGGGATGCTGCCAGGCCCGGACCAGTGTCTCCTGCAGCAGGTCCTCGGCGCGCTGCTGGTCCCCGTAGGTGAGACCGAGCAGAAAGCTCAGCAGCGCGGGGCCGTGTTCCCGCTGCAGCTCTGCCAATGCCTGCTCGTCGGTCGTCGCGGTCGCCGTCGCCATCGCCTACACCCTTCTCCGCAGAGGTCCGCTGACACGTGGCGTATACGAACGCATCCCTGCGCACAGCGACAGACGGTGTACCGCGGTCTGTCGGCGAACGGTCGCACCGAGCGGCGAATGGTGCGGTGAGCGGTCGACCGGGCCGCCGGAGGCGTGGAACGTGCAGGTCCGTTGCAGCGACCGCGTCGGCCGTGCCGCTTGACTCGGCGTGTCCTCCCCTGTGGATTCGGCGTGTCCGATATTCCGTTAATCACATGAATGGGAGAGTGGTCGGTGATGCCACACGCGCGACCCGCACCACGGGCCACGGCGGCCGTCTGTGCCGTCCTGCTCGCAGGAGCAGTGGGCTGTGCCGGACACGACCCCGGCCACCCGGCCGCACCCCGGCCCGGCTCCGAGAGTGCCGGAGTCGGGGCCGCGTCCACGCCCCACGGCTTCACCCTCGTGGCAAGCGGGGACGTCCTGCCGCACGACTCCGTCATCGACCAAGCGCGGCTGGACGCCGGCGGCCACGGCTACGACTTCCGCCCCATGCTCGCGGGGGTCGCCCCGGTCGTCTCCCGCGCCGACATCGCCCTGTGCCACATGGAGACCGTCTACGGGGAGAACGGGCACTACACCGGCTATCCGAGCTTCAAGTCGCCGCCGGAGATCGCCACCGCACTCGCCCACACCGGCTACGACTCCTGCTCCACCGCCTCCAACCACACGCTCGACGACGGCGCCGCCGGAGTGCGGCGCACTCTGGACGCCCTCGACCGTGCGGGCGTCAGGCACGCCGGCTCCGCCCGCACCCCGCAGGAGGCGGACCGGCCGGCCTGGCTCACGGCCGGCGGCGCCAAGGTGGCCCACCTCGCCTACACCTACGGCACCAACGGCATCCCGCTGCCCGAAGGGCAGCCGTGGGCCGTCGACCTCCTCGACGAGCGGCAGATCCTCGACGACGCGTGCGCCGCCAGGACCGCCGGCGCCGACGTGGTGGTCGTGAGCCTCCACTGGGGCACCGAATGGCAGATCCGACCGGACGGGCAGCAGTTGGACCTCGGCCGGTCCCTCACCGCCTCCACGACCGGCGGGCGACCCGACATCGACCTGATCCTCGGTACCCACGCGCACGTGCCCCAGGCGTACGAGAAGGTCAACGGCACCTGGGTCGTCTACGGCATGGGCGACCAGATCGCCGGCGACATGATCAACCACTGGGGCGAGCAGGACCCCCGTGGCAACCAGGGCACCCTCGCCCGGTTCACCTTCTCGCCGCCCGCCACCCCGGGGGGCCGGTGGGACGTCACGAAGGCCGAATACATCCCCCAGTGGATGGACACCGCCGCCGGCCGGGTCGTCAACCTGCCGGAGGCGATCCGCCGCGAAGGCCCCCGCGCCGACTACATCGCTGCCCAGAAGGCCGTCACCGAGGCGGTCCTCGGTCGTGGCGCGGCACAGGACGGCCTCACCATGGGCCGCTGAAAGCGGCTACGGGCGCCGAGCAACGGCCACCGGGCACGGGGTCACCGAGGAAGGCTGCGAGACCAGTACGTCACCGGCCACGCCCCCGCCTTCACCCGCCGCACCACGACCGCCCGACGCGCTTGTGCCCGGCCGACTCCCGACGCACCCACCACCACCGCGTCCGCCCGCAGCCCGTCCGCCGCCGCGGGCAGCGCATCCTGCCGTCTCGCCGCGGCCGCAGGTCTACGCGGCCACCCGCAGCAAGGAGCCGGAGCCGTCGAGCCCGCGACGAGCACCTGCCGGCCGTCGGTGCCCGCTCGAACCGCCGGGGCGGGTACTCGGTCACACCCATCAGGTCGTGGAGGCTGTACGCCCACCGGGACGGTTTCGCGGTCATGGACGTGCGCCCTCTCGCCTGCTGCTCCCATCGGGTGTTTTCGCCGGTACAACCGGGTGTTGATCAACCGGTCACGGCAGCGGCGTGCGAGCAGTGACCCATGAAGAAGGATCAACTGCCGCCCGGCCGACGCTCGATGTTCCGCATCGCCGCATGCCTCGGCGCCGCCGCCGTCGGTGGCCTGCTCGCCGGCGAGCAGGCCGAGACCCCGGGACGCGGACCGGCGGCCGGCGGACCGCAGGCCGCCGCCGCACCTCCGCCGAAGGCCGCCTCCTACCGGCTGCGGCCCCTGGCGGCCTACGCGGCGCCGGCCCTGCGGCGCGCCAGGCCGCCGGTGCGTGAGCGGCCCTTCCTCGAGGTCCCGGACATGGGCCGTGCGATGGTGCTCACCTTCGACGACGGTCCCGACCCGCGCTACACCCCCGACATCCTCGCCATCCTGCGCGAGTACGGAGTGCGGGCGATGTTCTTCGTGTGCGGCGAGATGGCGACCGGCAACCGCGACCTCCTGCGTGAGATGGCCGATGACGGCCATGTGGTCGGGAACCACACCTGGTCCCACCCGCTCGTCCCGAAACTGCCGCCGTCCAGGATCCGCGACCAGCTGGGCCGCACCAGCGAGGTCATCGAGAAATCCCTGGGCGAGGCACCGTTGTGGTACCGCGCGCCCTACGGCGCCTGGAACAAGCACTCGTTCGAGATCGGCGCGGAGCTCGGCATGGAGCCGCTCGGCTGGACCCTCGACACCTTGGACTGGACGCGGCCGGGCACCTCGACCATCGTCCGGAGGGTGCTGCGGGGCGCCGCCCCCGGCGTGGTGGTGCTCTCGCACGACGCGGGCGGAAACCGCTCGCAGAGCGTGGCGGCGCTGCGCCGCTATCTGCCGGAGCTGCTCTACGACGGCTACCGGATCACGGTGCCGCGCCGCTGACCTCTTGTCAGGACACGTCGACCATGCGGGCGAAGACGACGACGTTGCCGTCGTAACCGTCCGCCTTGGAGTATCCACCGCCGCAGGTGATCACCCGCAGCTCCGGCTGGCCCGTGTCGGCGTACACCCGGACGCCGGGGAAGTCGTGCTTGGAGAAGACCTCGACGCCGTACACCTCGAAGACGGCGACGCGGCCGTCGAAGCGGGGCACCTCGATCCGGTGGCCCGTCCTGACGGACCCGAGGCCGTAGAAGACGGCCGGTCCGGCCTCGTTGTCGACGTGGCCCACGATGACGGCGGTGCCGCGCTGTCCGGGCGAGATGCCGTTCTGGTACCAGCCGGCGAGGTTGGGATCCTGCGGCTCCGGCGCCGCCACCCACCCGTCCTGGTCCAGGCCGACGTTCACGATCGGGGCGTCCACCGTGATCGCGGGGATGCGCACCCGCTTGGCCGCCGCGTACGGCAGCGGCTCGAGCGGTACCGGAAGGAACACCTCGCCGGCCCTGGCGTGCGAGGCGGCGGCCGCGGGCTGAGGCGGTCCGAGACCCACGTCCACACCGTTCTTGACCAGGGCGATGCCCGTGAGCATCGCCAGAGCCAGTACGCCCCAGGGCGAGCGCCTCCTCCGCTCCCAGCCGTACCTGTCCTGGCCCATGGTTCTCCCTTCGTGCGCTTGTGGGCACGCTAAGCGGGGTCCGGTGCTCCGGCGAGGGGGGAAGCGCGAACGGGTGGCCGCGGCCAGTGGGGATGACCCATCCGAGTAAGAGGGCGGACAAAACTTCTGACAGCCCGTGACCTGCGGGTCCGTCAGGCCAAGGGGTGCTTCGTCGGCGTGTCGGCTCACCGGGGTGGACCAAGGCCGAAATGCGATGAAAGCGCCATCCGGTGATCGTTCGTCATGGAAGACGTACTCGTCGATCATCCCGGAGCGCCGCTTTGGGGCGTCTTCCTTCTGGAGGTTCAACGATGCGTGCCTCACGCGCTCTCGCAGCGACGGTGACCGCTTTCGCGGCCGTCGGACTGTGCGCTCCCACGGCCGCTGCCGGCGGCGGCAACGGCCCGACGAACGTTCAAGTCAGCCCGTCCTCGGTCCACCAGGGCGGCATCCTGACCGTCACCGTCGAAGGCTGCAACCGCGGCGGTGTGGTCAGCTCCAACGCGTTCCCGGACGCCACGCTCTCCAGCGGTGACCGGGACCGGGACCGGGACCGCGACCGCGACCAGGACCGTGAGTGGGCCGGCGACAGGGGCGGCGTGTCGGTTGCCACGGCCCGCGTCCGCAACAACGCGACCCCCGGGCGGTACAGCCTGACGGTCAGGTGCAACGACAACCCGCAGACCGCCACGGCTTCGTTCCGGGTGCTGCCCGGCCGCGCCGCGACGGGCGGAATCGGCGGTTCGATCGGCCCGACCGCGAGGAGGACATCACCACCGTCGGCGGCGACCCGTTCGAGGTCGGCCAGGTCTTCGCGCGGCGCTGGATGGAGCGGCTGCCGGAGAAC
>NZ_JBEZKP010000054.1:0-48083 GCF_040706335.1 Streptomyces sp. NPDC048389
ACCCCCCTCACGCTGACCCCCCTCACGCTCCCCGCGGTAACGCTGACCCGCGGCCGGCGCCGGACTGCCCGCGCGCGGACCGGGGGTGGCACCCGCGGGACGCGGGGCCTGCGGTGCGGCGGGCTGGGCGGGAGCCGGGGCCGAGAACTCGGCAGCGGGCACCGGGGCCGCCGGGGCGGGCTTGGCCGGTGCGGGCTTGGGACCCGGCGTCGGACGCGGGCCGGAGGCCGGCGTCGAGGGAGGGGTGCTGCTGGCCGGAGCCGGCTTGGGAGCCGGTGCGCCGGGCTTGGGTGCAGCGGGACGTTCCGCCTGCGCCGGGGAGGGCGCTGCGGGCTTCGAGGGCGTCGCCTTGCGGGGCGCGCCAGGCTTTGCTGCGGACTTGCCGGCGTTGCCGCCGGGCCCCTGCAGCGCGTCAGTCAACTTGCGTACAACCGGCGCCTCGATCGTCGAGGACGCCGAACGGACGAATTCACCGAGTTCTTGGAGCTTGGCCATGACGACCTTGCTCTCCACGCCGAACTCCTTGGCGAGTTCGTATACCCGGACCTTAGCCACTTCGCTCCTTTTAGGTCCGGGTTACCGCCGGACCGTCGCTACTTCATGGGCGTACTCATCGCGTACTCATCGAGTGCTCATCGCAATCTCGACCTACTTCCGACTCGCGAGGTACCTGACCGCACGGTTATCCGTGCCGTACTTCTTCTCTTACGGTGCTGCCTGCTCGACATACCGCCGCACCGCGGCGGTCTCCAGCGGTCCCTGGACCCGGAAGGCCCTCGGGAACGCCCGGCGGCGGACCGCCAGGTCGAGACAGACCAAGGCGGGGTGCACGTACGCACCCCGGCCGGGCAGCGTACCGCGATCATCGGGGACGCACTCGCCCTCGATCACCACGATCCGCAGCAGATCGCTCTTGGCCGCTCGCTCCCGACATCCCACGCAGGTTCGCTCAGGGCACACGCGGGCGTGCGTCCGGCCAGACACGGTTAAGTCTACCTCCCCGCACCGACCTCACCCCTTGGGGGCAAAAATCGAACGGTTGTTGTCCTGATCCTGGTGGGCTCTTGGGCGGCACAGGTGAGATCCTGGGTGGCACCCGTCACAGGTGCAACCGGATTCCGCCCCGGGCCATTCCTCAGCCCCGGTCGTCGTCCTGCTCGGTGTCCGGTCGGATGTCGATGCGCCAGCCCGTGAGACGGGCGGCCAGGCGGGCGTTCTGCCCCTCCTTGCCGATCGCCAGGGACAGCTGGTAGTCCGGAACGGTGACCCGGGCCGAGCGGGCGCCGAGGTCGACGACCTCCACCTTGCTGACGCGGGCCGGGGACAGAGCGTTCCCCACCATCTCGGCCGGGTCGTCCGACCAGTCCACGATGTCGATCTTCTCGCCGTGCAGCTCGGCCATCACATTGCGCACCCGGGCGCCCATCGGGCCGATGCAGGCTCCCTTGGCGTTCAGCCCGGAGCGGGTGGAACGGACGGCGATCTTGGTGCGGTGGCCGGCCTCACGGGCGATCGCGGCGATCTCGACACTGCCGTCGGCGATCTCCGGGACCTCGAGCGCGAAGAGCTTCTTCACCAGGTTCGGGTGCGTACGCGAGAGCGTGACGGACGGGCCGCGCACACCCTTGGCCACCCGGACCACATAGGTGCGCAGCCGCAAACCGTGCGTGTACTCCTCGCCCGGCACCTGCTCCTGCACCGGCAGGATCGCCTCGAGCTTGTCGTCCAGCCTGACCAGGACGTTCTTGGGGTCCTTGCCCTGCTGCACCATGCCGGCGACGATGTCGCCCTCACGGCGGGCGTACTCACCGAAAGTGACGTCGTTCTCCGCGTCCCGCAGCCGCTGCTGGATGACCTGACGAGCGGTGGTGGCGGCGATCCGGCCGAAGTCCGACGGGGTGTCGTCGAACTCCTTGGGCTCCTGCCCCTCCTCCAGATCCGCCGGGTCCTCCTTGGCCCACACGGTCACATGACCGGTGTCCCGGCTGAGCACCACCCGGGCGTGGCGGCGGCTGCCCTCGGTGCGGTGGTACGCGATGAGGAGCGCCGACTCGATGGCCTCGACCAGCAGATCGAAAGCGATCTCCTTCTCCTGTGCCAAGCCCTTCAGGAGCTTCACGTCGATGTCCACGGCTACGCCTCCTCTTCCTTCGTGTCCTTGCGGTTGAACTCGATCTCCACGCGCGCCTTGGCGATCTCGTCGAACGCGACCCGGCGGGTGGTGGGTTTGCGCCCCTTCACACCCGGCACCTCGAGATCGAGCCCCTCGTCGTCCACGCCGAGGATGCGGGCGACCAGCTCTCCGCTCTCGTGCAGCTGCAGCTTCACCAGACGGCCGGTGGCACGCACGTAGTGGCGGTGCTCGGTCAGGGGTCGGTCGGCGCCGGGGGAGCTGACTTCGAGGACGTACTCGCCCTCGCCCATCGCGTCCGTCTCGTCGAGCTTCTCGGAGATGGCGCGGCTCAGCTCGGCGCAGGCGTCCAGCTCGACGCCGTCGTCGGAGTCCACGATGATCCTCAGCATGCGACGCCGGCCCGCCCGGGAGACCTCGATCTCTTCCAGATCCAGTTCCGCGGCGCTGACGAGCGGTTCCAGCAGCCCGCGCAGCCTCTCGCTCTGGGTGGTGCTCATCCGGGTGACTCCTCGGCCGCGTGTGCTGTTGTGGGATCGTCGCGTGTCGAAGACAGGGTATCCGGTCGCGGGGGGTGTTGCCGTCCACCCGCGAATGGCCCGCAGGTACGCTCGCCTGCGGCGATGATCACCGCGAACCCGAGGAGACACGCGTGGGGCGCACGGGGACGACACGCAGACGTGCGCTTCTGGCGACGGGGGCGGCAGCGGCGGGCCTGTTGACGGGCTGTTCGAGCGACGCGCCCGCCTCCCGGCGTACGCCGGGGCGCTCCCTCGACGCGGCCCGCGCCGAGGCCGCGCTCCGCGTGCGCCTGGTACGCACGAGCACCGCGCTCCGGGACGAGTACGACGCGGTCATCGCCCGCCATCCCGCACTCGCGGACCGGCTGACGCCGCTGCGTACGGAGGTCGCGGCGCATGTGGCGGCACTGGCGGGGCCGGGGGCGTCCCCCTCGCCTCCGTCCCCGTCCTCGCCGTCGTCCACGGCTTCGCCTTCGCTCTCGCCTTCGGGTGCCGCGACCCCCGCGTCCGCCGCGGCACCCGAGGAGCCCGCCGCCGCGCTGAAGGCGCTGGCGGCCGCCGAGCGCCGCACCTCGGACGGCCACACCGCGGCTCTCGCCGACGCCGAGCCCGAACTCGCCCGGCTGCTGGCCTCCGTCGCCGCGGCGGGCGCCGCACATGCGTACTTGCTGACGAAGGATGACGGCAGATGACCACGGTGGACGCGGACGCGCGCAGCGGTGCGAAGGCCCGGCTGGACGCCCTCCAGGCCGCGCTGGCTGCGGAGCACGCGGCGGTCTACGGCTACGGGGTGGTCGGCGGCCGGGTGGGCGACGACCGGGAGAACGAGGCCGCCGCCGCCCACGCCGCGCACCGGTCACGGCGGGACTCCCTGACGCGTACGGTGCGCGACCTCGGCGGGAAGCCCGCGGTGGCCGCCGTCGGCTACGACCTGCCCTTCCCCGTCCCGGATACCGCCGCCGCGACACGGCTCGCCGCCGTTCTGGAGGAACGCGTGGCCGGCGTCTACTCCGATCTCGTACGGGCCTCGGAGGGGCCCCTGCGTCTGGAAGCCGCCGGTGCGCTGCGCGAGGCGGCGGTCCGCGCCGTGCGCTGGCGCGGCAGCGGCGTAGCCTTTCCTGGGCTCGCCGAGCGGGCCGGCCGGGACTGACGAGGAAAACAGGAAAAGGAAACCACGGACGTATGGCTTTCGAACCGCCGCAGCGGCTGGTCCAGGCACTCGGTGAGAACGACGAGTGGCTGGCCCGGCTGCCCGGGACCGTCCAGGAGACGGTGGCCCGGCGGAAGCTGGACGTCGAACGCGCCGTCGCGCCGGGCGGCCGGAGCAGCCTGGTCCTCCTCGTACGGCAGCATGACGGCACCCCCGCCGCCCTGAAACTCGCCCCACCGGCCGCTGCCCCGGATCTCGAGCGGGCGGCCCTGGAGCAGTGGAACGGCTGGGGCGCGGTAAGGCTGCTGGACGCCACCGATCACGGGCTGCTGCTGGAACGGCTGCACCCCGAGGTCTCGCTCCGGTCGCTGCCGGAGGCCAAGGCGCTGCTGGAGGCGGCGGGCACGGTACGGCGGCTGTGGGTGGAGCCGCCGGCCGGCCACGGTTTCGAGACCGTGACACGGCGCACCGCACGCCAGGCCGACACGATGCGCAAGTCCGGCGAGCCGCTCGTCGCGGCGGCGCTGGCTGCCCGGGACGAACTGATCGCGTTCCCGCCCGAGGAGCTGCTGCTGCACGGCAACTTCCGCCAGGGCAAGGTGCTTTCCGGTGACCGCGTACCGTGGCTGGCGGTGGGCCCGGAGCCGCTGGTCGGCGAACGCGCCTACGACCTGGCGAGGTTGGTACGCGACCGGGTCGAGGACCTCGTCGCGTCTTCCGCGGGCCCGTCGGCGGCGCGCCGCCGCGTCAACAAGCTCGCGGACTCCCTGGAGGTGGACCGGGAGCGGCTGCGCGGCTGGACTCTGTTCCGGGCGGTGGAGTCGGGTACGCGCGCAGTGGCGGCGGGGCGGCGCGCGGAGGGCGAACTGGCGCTGGAGTTCGCGGGCTGGCTGTAGCGCGGCTGCTGCCCGTCCGGGCGGGCCGCTGCGCGGAGCCGGTCCCCGCTCCGCCCCTTCCCGAACCGGGGCAGGCCCCGGACCCCGCTTTACGGGGAGCTCGCCCCCCCGTGCCCCCGCGCCTGGAACTTCCGACGGCGCCGGATGCGCCCTCGCCGGCCAGTCCCATGTCGCGAAGCGCGCCCCGGCCGGCCGGGGCGTTGGTCCGGCGGACCGGTCCGCGGGCTGATGTGCCGCGCCGTGGCCTCCGGCCCGGCCGGCACTCGGGGCCACCGCGCGGAGCGGTACCGGCCGCGTGCGGAGGCCGGGGCGGAGGCCCGGAGCGTGCCGGCACATCCCGCCGGACGGCAGGGCCCGGGGCCCGGCGGCGGGGCCGCCCGAGCGGGTCCGGGCGAAACCCCGGCGCACCCAGCCAGCAGGCAGCACCCAGGGCGCAGCCGGCTCGCCACCAGTCCCCCGAGCCGACACGGCCATCCGGTAGCCACCCAGCCCGGCGCACCCGCAGAGCCGGGGAGCAGGGCCCCGGGGGCGGAGCCACCGAGCGGGCCCTGCGGGGTGCCCACATGCGGTGGAACCGCATGTGGGCACAGCGGAAAGGGGACAGCCCGCGCCGCGAGTCGGCGTCAGGCGCGCAGGCGCGCCACCGCCTCCGCGACCGGCAGCTCCTCGCGCTCGCCCGTCCGCCGGTCCTTCAGTTCCAGCACGCCGTCGGCCGAACGGCGCCCCGCCACCAGGATCTTGGGGACGCCGATCAGCTCCGCGTCCGTGAACTTCACGCCCGGCGAGACTCCGGCGCGGTCGTCGACCAGGACCCGCAGGCCCGCCTCGCCCAGCTGGTTCGCGACGTCGAGGGCGAGCTCGGTCTGGAGCGCCTTGCCCGCGGCGACGACGTGGACGTCGGCCGGGGCGATCTCGGCGGGCCAGCACAGGCCCTGCTCGTCGGCGGTCTGCTCCGCGAGCGCGGCGACCGCGCGCGAGACGCCGACACCGTAGGAGCCCATGGTCACTCGGACCGGCTTGCCGTTCTGGCCGAGGACGTCGAGCTGGAACGCGTCGGCGTACTTGCGGCCGAGCTGGAAGATGTGACCGATCTCGATCGCGCGGTCGAGCTTCAGGCCGGTGCCGCACGACGGGCACGGGTCGCCGTCCTCGACGACCACGACGTCGAGGTACTCGTCGACCTCGAAGTCCCTGCCCGCGACGACGTTCTTCGCGTGCTTGCCCTCCGCGTTGGCGCCGGTGATCCAGGCCGTGCCGGGCGCGACCCTCGGGTCGGCGACGTAGCGGACCTTCTCCAGGCCCTGGGGGCCGACGTAGCCGCGCACCAGGTCCGGGCGGCCGGCGAAGTCCTCCGCGGTGACCAGCTCGACACCGGCCGGGGCCAGGTGGTCGCCCAGCTTGCCGAGGTCGACCTCGCGGTCGCCGGGGACGCCGACCGCGACGATCTCGCCGTCGACCTTGACCAGCAGGTTCTTCAGGGTCGCGGAGGCCGGTACGCCCAGGTGGTCGGCGAGCGTCTCGATGGTCGGGGTGTCCGGGGTGTCCAGCTCCTCGACGGGGCCGTGGTCCGCGCCCTCGGCCGGGGCGAGCGCGAAGGTGACGGCCTCGGTGTTGGCCGCGTAGTCGCAGGAGGGGCAGTGGACGAACGTGTCCTCACCGGCCGGGGCGGGCGCCAGGAACTCCTCGGAGGCCGAGCCGCCCATGGCTCCCGAGACGGCGGAGACGATCTTGTGCTCGAGACCGAGGCGCTCGAAGATCTTGATGTACGCCTCGCGGTGCAGGGCGTACGACTCGGCAAGGCCCTCGTCACTGGTGTCGAAGGAGTAGGAGTCCTTCATCTGGAACTCGCGGCCGCGCAGGATGCCCGAGCGCGGACGCGCCTCGTCGCGGTACTTGGTCTGGATCTGGTAGAGGATCACCGGCAGGTCCTTGTAGGACGTGCACTGGTCCTTGACCAGCTGGGTGAAGATCTCTTCGTGGGTCGGCCCGAGCAGGTAGTCGGCGCCCTTGCGGTCCTTGAGGCGGAACAGCTCGGCGCCGTACTCCTCCCAGCGGCCCGTCGCCTCGTACGGCTCCTTGGGCAGCAGCGCCGGGAGCAGGACCTCCTGCGCGCCGATCGCGTCCATCTCCTCGCGTACGACGCGGGTGACGTTCTCCAGCACGCGCTTGCCGAGCGGCAGCCAGGACCAGATGCCCGCGGCGTTGCGGCGGACGTAACCGGCGCGGACGAGGAGCTTGTGGCTGAGCGTCTCTGCGTCCGCCGGGTCGTCGCGCAATGTCTTGATCATCAGACGGGACATGCGCTGGACCTGGGCCATGGTGAACTCCTGCTCGGAACGTGTGATGTGCAGGAGGTTAGCCGGGGCGTACCGGCAGGCGGAAATCAGTTCCCCGTGCCGCTCTCCCGCCGCAGTGGCAGCGGGGCACCCATCACGGCGTACGGGCTCGGGGCGCTGGGGAACAGGACCTGGCCCGCGAGGTCCTGGTAGCCGAGCTTGCGGTACAGGCCGCGGGCGGGGCTCTCGGTGTCGATCGCGGAGAGGATCGAACGGGGCTGGTCCGCGGCGTCGGTGAGGGCGGTGATCAGTTCGCGTCCTGTGCCGCGCCCCTGGAAGGCCGGATGGACGTGGAGTTCGGTGATGACGAACGAGTCGTCGAGCCAGCCGTCGGTCCCGGTCCTGCGCAGATACGGCTCGACGACGGTGGACCACCAGTGGGTGCGGTCGTTCGGCATGCCGTAGACGAATCCGACGAGCCGGCCGCCGGCCGTCGTGGCGCCGAGCGCGCGGGCTCCGGGGTTCTTCAGGTGGCGCAGCACGATGTACCGCCGGATGTCGATCTCGTCCTCGCTGAGGCCGAAGGCGAGCGCCTGTACGGCGAGCGCCTCGTCGACCCGTGCGGCGAGGTCGAGCGGTCCGACCACGGTGTCGGGGCCGAGGGAGCCGTCCCCGGTGAGTGCTGGCATGGCCGAACCCTACTTGTCGTCCCCGCCGCCGTGTACGGGGCGACGGGGATCGGATCGGCGGGCTCGTGACGGGTCTGCGGGAATCAGAACAGCACACTCATGAACGCGCCGACCTCACGGAAGCCGACCCGCCGGTACGAGGCCCTGGCGGCGGTGTTGTAGTCGTTGACGTACAGGCTGACGACCGGTGACACGTCCGCCAGTGCGTAGCGCAGGACGGCCGCCATGCCGGTCTCCGACAGGCCGCGGCCGCGGTACTCGGGGTCGACCCAGACGCCCTGGATCTGGCAGGCCCGGTCGGTGGCGGCGCCGATCTCGGCCTTGAAGACGACCTTGCCGTCGTCGATACGGGCGAAGGACCGGCCGGTGCCGACGAGTTCGGCGACCCGGGCCTGGTAGAGGAGCCCGCCGTCGCCTGCCATCGGGGAGATGCCGACCTCCTCGGTGAACATGGCCACGCACGCGGGCATGATCACGTCCACCTCGTCCTTGCGGATCCGGCGGACGTGCGGATCCGGCTCGATGTCCGCCGGTATCCGGTCGGTGATCATCAGCGGCTGGTTGGGGCGCACGTCCCTGGCCGGGCCCCAGTTCGGTTCGAGCAGCCGCCACAGCCGGGCGGTGGGCTCCGCGGGGCCGACGATGGACGAGCAGCGGCGCCCTGCCCGGCGGGCGCGGTCGGCGAAGGCGCGCACGGCCTCGGGGGTGGCGCAGATGGGGACGAGGTTGGCGCCGGAGTAGCACAGGGAGCGCAGGTGCCCGTCGGCATACCAGCCCCACATCTCACCGCCGAGTCGCCACGGGTCGAGCCCGGCGACCTGGACGCGGGACGTGACGAAAGCATTCGTCACGGGCTCGCTCTCGAGGATGGCGAGCGCTGCGCCGAGTTCGCCGGGGCCGAGGACCCGGGTGGTGGTCTGCGTCAACACGAGGGCGCCTCATCACACGGTTTGCTGGTCTTGGCACTCTACCCGGCTGGTCCGGGGGGCGGCGCGCGCACGGAAGGACCCCACCGACCGGCAGGGTCGGCGGGGTCCTGGAAAGGCTCCGGGCAGCGGATCAGCCGGGGTCGGGGCAAGCGGTCAGGCGCCGCCCCCGGGAGCGGCAGCCGGTCAGGCGCCTCGCTCGGGGGACGGGCGGATCAGGCGCCGGGTCCCCGACGAGGGCCGGTCAGGCACCGTCCTCGGGAGCGACAGCCGGTCAGGCACCGGGAGCGGGAACGGCAGCCGGTCAAGCGCCGCCCTCCACGGGACGGGCGGATCAGGCGCCGGGTTCGCCCACGGCCACGACGTCCGGCTTGCCGGAGGCGACGCCGTCCTTCTCCATCTGCTCGGCGATCTTCATCGCCTCTTCGATCAGGGTCTCGACGATCTTCGACTCGGGCACGGTCTTGATGACCTCGCCCTTGACGAAGATCTGCCCCTTGCCGTTGCCCGACGCCACACCGAGGTCGGCCTCGCGGGCCTCGCCGGGTCCGTTGACGACGCAGCCCATGACGGCGACCCGGAGGGGCACCTCCATGCCCTCCAGACCGGCGGTGACCTCGTCGGCGAGCTTGTACACGTCGACCTGGGCGCGGCCGCAGGACGGGCAGGAGACGATCTCCAGCCGGCGCTGGCGGAGGTTGAGGGATTCCAGAATCTGGATGCCGACCTTGACCTCCTCGGCCGGCGGCGCCGACAGGGAGACCCGGATGGTGTCGCCGATGCCCTCGGCGAGCAGCGCGCCGAAGGCGACGGCGGACTTGATGGTGCCCTGGAAGGCGGGACCCGCCTCGGTGACGCCGAGGTGCAGCGGGTAGTCGCTCTGCGCGGCGAGCTGGCGGTACGCGTTGACCATGACGACCGGGTCGTTGTGCTTGACCGAGATCTTGATGTCGCGGAAGCCGTGCTCCTCGAAGAGGGACGCCTCCCACAGCGCCGACTCGACGAGCGCCTCCGGCGTCGCCCTGCCGTACTTCTCCAGCAGCCGGCGGTCGAGGGAGCCCGCGTTCACACCGATGCGGATCGGGGTGCCGGCCTCGCCGGCGGCCTTGGCGATCTCCTTGACCTTGTCGTCGAACTGCTTGATGTTGCCCGGGTTGACGCGGACCGCTGCGCAGCCCGCGTCGATCGCCGCGAAGACGTACTTCGGCTGGAAGTGGATGTCCGCGATCACGGGGATCTGCGACTTCTTGGCGATGGTGGCCAGGGCGTCCGCGTCGTCCTGGGTCGGGCAGGCGACCCGCACGATCTGGCAGCCGGACGCCGTGAGCTCCGCGATCTGCTGCAGCGTGGCGCCGATGTCGGACGTCCTGGTCGTCGTCATCGACTGCACGGAGACAGGCGCGTCACCGCCGACGGCGACCGAACCGACCTGGATCTTCCGGCTGACCCTGCGGTCGGCGAGCTTCGTCGGAACGGACGGAATTCCGAGAGAAATTGCAGTCATCTGCTGTGCAACCCCAAGATGTGGATCGAGGTCCCGAGATCGGCGGGCTCCAGCACCCGAGATTACGGCACTGGCGTTCGGCCGGGCACATCGCGCACCGGAGTCCCACCGAAGGTGACGGCCGGACACAAAGGATGTCCGGCCGTCGGGGGTCGCGCGAAGGAGGTCTCAGCTGATCTTCACCGGGTTGACGATGTCCGCCACCAGTACCAGCAGGGTGAAGCAGATGAAGATGCCCGCCACCACATAGGCGACCGGCATGAGCTTCGCCACGTCGAACGGTCCCGGGTCGGGGCGCCGGAAGACCTTGGCGACGTTGCGCCGCACGGACTCCCACAGCGCTCCCGCGATGTGACCGCCGTCCAGCGGCAGCAGCGGCAGCATGTTGAAGAGGAACAGCGAGAGATTGAAGCCGGCGAGCAGCATCAGGAAGGTCGCGACGATGTTGGTCGTCGGCACGTCGAGGTTGAGGACCTCACCGCTGAGGCGTGCGGCGCCGACCACCCCGACCGGGGAGTCGTCCTTGCGCTCGCCGTCGCCGAAGGCTGCGTCCCACAGGTCGGGGACCTTGGAGGGCAGTGCGACGACCGCCTCCGCGCCGTTCTCGATCATTCCGCCCATACGGTCGACGGAGTCGACGAACGACAGCGGGAGGATCTCCGTCCTCGCGGCGAAACCGAGGTATCCGGCCGGGACGAACTCCTCCGGGACGACCTCACCGTCCTCGTCCTTCTTCGCCACCGTGTTCTCGATGAGCGTGGCCTGCAAGACCTGCTCCGTGCCGCCGCGCTCGACGGTGATGGTGGCGGGGCCGATCGTCTCCCGGATACGGGTCGACAGCGTGGCCCAGTCCTCGACGGGCGTGCCGTTGAACGCGACGATCTTGTCGCCCTCGCGCAGCCCGGCGGCGGACGCCGGCGACTGCGGGTCGCTCTTCGCGCAGGTGTCGCGCTTCTCGCTCTGGGCGATGACGCACTGCTGCACGCCGGCGACCTCGGTGGTCTGCGTCGGCGAGCCGAAGGTCATCATCACGCCGAGGAAGATCGCCACCGCGAGGATCAGGTTCATGAACGGACCCGCGAACATCACGATGACGCGCTTCCACGGCTTGCGTGTGTAGAAGAGGCGCGTCTCGTCGCCCGGCTTCAGCTCCTCGTAGGCGGCGGAGCGGGCGTCTTCGATCATGCCGCGCCACGGAGAGGTGGAGCGGGCCTCGATCCTGCCGTCCTGACCGGGCGGGAACATCCCGATCATGCGGATGTAGCCGCCCATGGGGATGGCCTTGATGCCGTACTCGGTCTCGCCCTTGTGCCGTGACCAGAGGGTGGGGCCGAAGCCGACCATGTACTGGGGCACCCGGATACCGAAGAGCTTGGCCGTGGACAGGTGGCCGAGCTCGTGCCAGGCGATGGAGAAGAGCAGCCCGACCGCGAAGAGCGCGATGCCCAGAAAGGTCAAAAGAATCGTCATGCGCGAGCCTCCGCCGTCGCCTTCGCCGCCGTCTCACGGGCCCTGGCCCTGGCCCAGGTCTCCGCTTCCAGGACGTCCGCCACCGTCAGGGAAGTTCCCGGGGGCGGGGTCCCGTGCTCGGCGACCACCTCGGTGACCGTATCCATGATGGCGTTGAACGGCAGCCGTCCGGCGAGGAACGCCTCGACACACTCCTCGTTCGCGGCATTGAACACGGCCGGGGCCGTGCCGCCCAGCTCGCCCACGTGCCGGGCGAGCCCCACGGACGGGAACGCCTCGTCGTCCAGCGGGAAGAACTCCCACGTGGACGCCGTGGACCAGTCGAAGGCGGGGGCCGCGTCCGGCACCCGCTCGGGCCAGCCGACGCCGATGGCGATCGGGCCGCGCATGTCGGGCGGGGTGGCCTGGGCGAGCGTGGAGCCGTCCATGAACTCCACCATCGAGTGCACGTACGACTGGGGGTGGACGACGACCTCGATGCGGTCGAAGGGGATGTCGTAGAGCAGATGCGCCTCGATCACCTCGAGCCCCTTGTTGACCAGGGTCGCGCTGTTGACCGTGATCACCGGGCCCATGGCCCAGGTGGGGTGGGCGAGGGCGTCCTCACGGGTGACGTGCGCCAGCTCGGCCCTGCTGCGGCCGCGGAAGGGACCGCCGGAGGCCGTCACGACCAGCTTGCGGACGTCGGCGCGGGTGCCTGCGGCGAGCGCCTGGAAGAGCGCGGCGTGTTCGGAGTCGATGGGGATGATCTGCCCGGGCTTGGCGAGCGCCTTGACCAGCGGCCCGCCGACGATGAGCGACTCCTTGTTGGCCAGCGCGAGTGTGCGGCCGGCTTCGAGGGCGGCGAGCGTGGGGGCGAGGCCGATGGAGCCCGTGATGCCGTTGAGCACCGTGTGGCACGGGGAGGCGGCGAGCTCGGTCGCGGCGTCCGGACCGGCCAGGATCCGGGGCGGCGGCTCGGTTCCGTACTGCCCGGCGAGCGCCTCGCGCAGCGCGGGCACGGCGTCCTCGCGGGCCACCGCGACCGTGCCCGCGCGCAGCCGGTACGCCTGCTCGGCGAGCAGGCCGACCCGCCCGCCCGCGGCGGACAGGGCGGTGACACGGAAACGGTCGGGGTTGCGCAGGACCAGGTCGATGGCCTGCGTACCGATGGACCCGGTGGAGCCGAGGACGACGATGTCCCGGCGGCCTTCGGCGGCGTCGAAGACGAGATGCGGGTCTGCGAGGGGTGATGGGCTGTCGCTCATCCCTCCATTGTGGCCGTACTCCCTGTCCGCTCGGACAGGGAGTACCCGCGCCGCAGCGCCGCCGTCAGCGGATCGGGCGGTGGACGTTCTCCTTCACCGTCGGGCCGGGGGTGGCATCGGCGATCCAGGGGCCTTCGCCACTCGCGTCGATCACACCTTCCTCCAGCCAGGTGTACGTGCCCGACAGGACGCCCTTGACGACCTTGCGGTCGAGGTCGTCGGTGTTCGACCAGAGGCGGTCGAACAGCTCCTCGACACGGATCCTCGCCTGGTGGCAGAAGGCGTCGGCGAGCTGGTACGCCTCCCGGCCGTGCTCCCCGGACGCCCGGAGCATGTCGGCGCGGACACAGGCGGCGCTCATCGCGAACAACTCGGCGCCGATGTCGACGATCCGGCCCAGGAAGCCCTGCTTCGTCTCCATGCGGCCCTGCCAGCGGGACATGGCGTAGAAGGTGGAGCGGGCCAGCCTGCGCGAGTTCCGTTCCACGTACCGCAGATGGGTGGAGAGGTCGCGGTGGCCGGCGGGGTTGAACTCCGCGTAGGTGCGGGGCAGCTGACCGGGCCCGGTGACGAGCTTGGGCAGCCAGCGGGCGTAGAAGGCGGCCGCGCCCACGCCGGCCTTGGCCTTGGCGGACATCGGCTTGTCCGGGTCGATGATGTCGCCGGCGACGGCGAGGTGCGCGTCGACCGCCTCGCGGGCGATGAGCAGGTGCATGATCTCGGTAGAGCCCTCGAAGATGCGGTTGATCCGCAGGTCGCGCAGCAACTGCTCGGCGGGTACGGCCCGTTCGCCCCGGGCCGCCAGCGAATCGGCCGTCTCGAAACCGCGGCCGCCGCGGATCTGGACCAGCTCGTCGGCCATCAGACAGCCCATCTCGGAGCCGTACAGCTTGGCGAGCGCGGCCTCGATACGGATGTCGTTGCGGTCCTCGTCGGCCATCTGGGACGCCAGGTCGACAACGGCCTCCAGGGCGAAGGTGGTCGCGGCGATGAAGGAGATCTTGGCGCCGACGGCCTCGTGCTTCGCGACGGGCTTGCCCCACTGCTCGCGTACCTCGGACCACTCCCGGGCGATCTTCAGGCACCACTTGCCGGCGCCGACGCACATCGCGGGCAGCGAGAGCCGGCCGGTGTTGAGCGTGGTCAGCGCGATTTTCAGACCCGCGCCCTCGGGCCCGATGCGGTTCTCCGCCGGGACTCGTACCCCATGGAAGCGGGTGACGCCGTTCTCGAGGCCGCGCAGGCCCATGAAGGCGTTGCGGTTCTCGACGGTGATGCCCTCGCTGTCCGCCTCGACGACGAACGCGGTGATGCCGCCCTTGTGCCCCTCCGACTTCGGTACGCGGGCCATGACGACGAGGAGGTCGGCGACGACGCCGTTGGTGGTCCACAGCTTGACGCCGTCCAGGACGTAGTCGTCGCCGTCCGGCACCGCCGTGGTGGCGAGGCGGGCCGGGTCGGAGCCGACGTCGGGCTCGGTGAGCAGAAAGGCGGAGATGTCGCTGCGGGCCAGCCGTGGCAGGTACTTCTGCTTCTGCTCGTCGGTGCCGAACTGCTTCAGCGGCTGCGGCACACCGATCGACTGGTGCGCGGACAGCAGCGCGCCGATCGCCGGGTTCGCCGAGCCGACGAGGGCGAGCGCCTTGTTGTAGTACACCTGGGTGAGGCCGAGGCCCCCGTACTTGGGGTCGATCTTCATGCCGAGCGCGCCGAGGTCGCGCAGGCCGTTGATCACCTCGTCCGGGATCCGGGCCTCCCGCTCGATGAGCGCGCCGTCGATCTTCGTCTCGCAGAACTCGCGCAGCTTCGCGAGAAACTCCTCACCGCGCCGGGTGGCCTCGCCGGTCGGCATCGGATGCGGGTGGATCAGGTCGAGCCGGAAACGTCCGAGGAACAGCTCCTTGGCGAAACTGGGCTTGCGCCAGTCCTGTTCGCGCGCCGCCTCCGCGACCTCGCGCGCCTCGCGCTCACTGATCTTCGGGGGTTGGGGCTTGTGCAGGGGCTTGTCCGTGGAAGCGGACATGAGGCTCACCTCGCCGCGAATCGGGGGCCGCCCAGGGCGTGTACCGGACGGTGCTACTCGTTCGTAGTACCCGATTCGGGGCACCTCCACCAGCCCGCGTACGACAGCCGGAGCCGTGGGGCCGCCGCCGCGCACGGCAACGAGAGCGACAAAGACCCGTCGCCGCAGGCGGCAGCAGGAGCGACGGAGGCGGCCCCGCACACGACAGCAGGAGCGAAACGAGGGCTTCCCCGCGCACGACAGCGGGAGCGACGGAGGCGGTTTCGCGCACGACAGCGGGAGCGACGGAGGCGGTTTCGCGCACGGCCGGCCGCCTGCGCCGACGACCCTCGCGGGCCCGACACCGGACCGGGCCGGACACCCCCGGCCGACCGGGGCGGCCGTACCCGCCCGGCTCAGCCCGACGCGCAGGCTGCTCGCCACGGTGGTCGACTGGCCGGACGGATCTGCACCACTTCGCAAGGGAACTCAGCATGGCGATCATCGTGGTTCTCGATATGCCGGGAATGACCCAGGCCCAGTACGAGCAGAGCGCGGAGAAAGTGGCCGGCCGGCCCGGCCCGGTCACGAGCCCCGCCGACTGGCCGGTGGCCGGTCTCATCTCGCACACCGCCGCCCCCACCGACGACGGCTGGCTCGTCGTGGACGTCTGGGAGTCCGAGGAGGCATTCCGGCAGTTCGGCGAAAGCCTGGTCCCGATCCTGCGGGAACTCGGTATCCCGGACCTTCAGCCGCGGGTCCACCCGGTTTTCAACGTGGTCACCCGGTAGGTGTTCCGCTGCGACCACGGGCGGGAGCGCCCCGGGCAGACGGTGGGCCCGGCAGTGGTCTGCCGGGCCCACCGTCGTTCAGCCCATCCGGGTGCGACGTCGATGTTGATCAGACGTCGACCGCACCGAGCTGCTTCAGGAGGCCGAGGTCGTCGAAGTTCCACCAGCTCTCCGCGATCTTTCCGCCCTCGCACCGGAAGGTTGCGTGGCCGGTTCCCGAGATCTCGCGGTCGGTGGCCTCCATGCCCTGGTACGTGCCTACGTGCCGCCCCTTGAACGACACCCGCACGCACACCGTGTCGCCCTCGGCCACCAGGCTCTCGATGGTGGCCACAGGTTCGAACGCCTCGATGATTTCCCTGTTCTCGGTCTTGGCCTGCGCGAGCCCCAGATCGTACGAGGACAGGGACGGGTCGTGCTCCCGGTAGTCCTCTGTGCAGATGGCGTCCGCCGCGTCGACGTTCTTCGCGTTGATCACGTTCTCGAAGAAGCTGCGGACCACGATCTTGTTCAGCTGCTGGTCCCGCATCACGTCGAGGTCCGTGAACGACGGCTCCTCTTCGCACAGGGCCACCATCTCCCGGAAGATCCGGTCCGTCTCCGGCAGCTGCGAGTTCTTCATCGCCTCCTCGTACGAGGGGAACTCCACGATCTCGACCACATGAGTCGAGTCGGCGCGATCACGCCCCACGATCGAGTGGGTGGCCGTCCGCTTGCCCTGCGTCGACTCGATCCAGGAGTCCATCAAGCTGTTCAACTCGTCGGCTCTGCTCGTCCTGCAGTCGATGACCTGCATGAATGTCATGACTTCTCCCATCGATCGGAGAGCTGGAGACATCTCCAGGCTATGTCCGTCCCCGAACGCATGCCATGTCGGCCGACGCCCTCTCGCCCGGGGCCGGGCAGATACTCGGGCACGGCCGGATGACGTCGAAGACCGAACCGCGCAGGGCCAACCCCGACGCGGCGGACAACGCGGAGCCGCACGAAAGGCACGTCCTGGCCGACGAGGGCTCGCCTCCTTGGCGAAGAGGCCGGGCCCCGCGAGGAGACCGGGTTCGGCCGGCGGGAAGGAACCGGCCCGGATCGAGACCGCCGTGCCTCGCCACGTGACCGGCCGCTGCCGCCGTCGCTCCCCTACCGCTGTGCGAGGAACGAGCGGTACCAGGGCGCTGCGGCCGCGAGGCGCGACAGAGGGCCCGGGCCCGGCAGGCAGGACGTGGCCTGCCAGATCTCCTCGCTCGCGTACCAGTGGTCCTGCGCGAGCAGCGAGAACTGACGCTCGCTCGTGCGGCCGGGAGTGCTCCGCACGCGGTCGAGGCAGGCTTCCCAGGGCCAGTCGTCCTCGGCGGCGGGCAGCACGTCCAGCGCCGCCAGCTCCGCCATCAGATCACCGTTGCTGACGGGGCGGGGATGGCCGGCGTGGTACACGCCGGGCGCCGGTGCGTCGGGAGCCGTCGCGACGGTGGTGATCAAGCGGGCCAGGTCGTTCACGTCCGTCAGGGACAGCAGTCCGCGGCCACCGTCCCACCGGGCCGGAACCCGCTCCAGCAGCTCCGCGAGGGCGGGCACCACCCAGCGGTCGCCCGCGCCCAGGACCAGTCCGGGGCGCAGCACGATCCCGCCCGCGGTCAGCACCGGGGTCTCGCCGGCCAGCCGGGTGCGGCTGGCGGGTGAGACCGGTGCGGGAGTGATCTCGTTCACCGTGATCCCGCGGTGCGGGCCCGGCCCGTAGACCGCGGCGGTGGACAGGTGGACGATGCGCTGCACGCCCCAGTGGGCCGCCTCGTCGACCAGGGCCGCCGTGCCCTCGACGTTGACCGCCGCGCACTGGGCCTCGTCGCCGGAGACGCGTGAGGCGAGGTGGATGAGGACGTCCGCTCCGCTCGCCGCCGTCCGCAGCGACCCCCGGTCCGTCAGGTCCACGGCCGTCCACGTCACGCCCGGCGGGGCGGAGGCGGGCGCGGAACGGCCGAGCGCGTGTATCGAGATCTCGCGACCGGTCCGGCGAGCGGACGCGGCCAGTGTGTGCAGGACCCGTGAGCCGACGAAGCCCGTGGCCCCGGTCAGTACGGCCCGAAGGGGACGGCTCACTCGACGCCGTCCGGGTCGGCCGAGGGGATCCGCAGGCCGGAGACGACGTCGGCAGGGGCCAGTGCCGGCAGGAGGCAGCGCCACATGTCGGTGATACGGCGCGGCAGGTCGGCACGGCCGGTGGAGATCTGGGACATGACTTGCGTGCCGGTGTAGGCGGCGACCAGGAGCTGGGCGAAGGCGGCCTCGTCCACGCCGTCGATCAGCTGTCCCTTCTGCCGCGCGACGACGAGATCCTGGTGGAAACGATCGGCCCACCACTCGTAGATCGAGTACTCCTGCTTGCCCACCACCCCTTGCTCGACCGCCAGCCGGACGCCGGCCCGCAGCAGGGTGTTGCGCTGCATCTCGACCGCCAGGTACCCGGTCATGTCCAGGAGCTGCTGGAGGCCGCCCTCCCCCTCGGGGAACTTCAGATCCGCAGCCTGTTCGAGGATGACCGCGCGAGCCAGCCCCTCCTTCGACCGGAAGTGGAAGTACACGGCACCCGCCGTGACGCCCGCCCGCTCCAGGATCTTGGTGATGCTCGCGCCGAGGTACCCGACTTCGTCGAACACTTCCGCTGCGGCCCGGAGCACCGACTCCCTTGTGCGGATTGCCCGTTCCTGCCTGTGTTCCGCCACTCGCCCGTACCTCGTACTACTTCGACAAAGAAAAAGAATGACCACTATCTTATATGCGCGGACAGTCGAGACACCAGTGCTCGGACCCCGCGAATATTGTGGACAGTCAGGGGAGAACTGTTGTGCCTCCGATAGACCTCACGCGAGACCGGGCGACCACCGGTCCCGTGCCTGTGCCTATGTCGTACACCCACAAGACGAATCCTGCCGAAGTGCTCCTCTCGAGCTGGCACCGGACGGGGGACCACACCTTCACCGTCACCGCCCGATGGCCGCGTGAGCACGCTTTCTACCTGGAACGGTTCGGCAGGCACGACCCCCTCTTCCTGGCGGAGACGGTACGCCAGACGCTGCCGCTGCTGTCCCATGCCGCGTACGACGTGCCCTTCGGGCACCAGTTGCTGTGGAAGGACTTCGACTGGGACGTCGACCCCGACGTACTGCGGGTCGAGGGCGGCGCCGACGCCGAGCTCGAACTCCACATCACCTCCTCGGACGTGAAGTACCGCAAGGAACGGGCGACGGCCGTCACGCTCTCCGTCGAGGCCGAGCACGCGGGCCGCGGACTGGCCACCGCCAGGACCGGTTTCACGATCCAGGACCGGGCGGTCTACGAGCGGCTGCGCGGACGGTACGCCGACATCGAGAGCGCGAACGCCCGGGTCCTGCCGCTGCCGCCGCCCTCGCCCACACAGCAGACGGGCCGCGACCGCTTCCAGGACGTCGTGCTCTCGTGCACCGAAGTCCCCCTGCGTTGGCAGCTACGGACGGACACCTCGCACCCCGTCCTGTTCGACCACCCCGTCGACCACGCCCCGGGCATGCTGCTCCTCGAAGCCGCGCGCCAGGCCGCGCAGGCGGCGTCCCACCCGCGGCAGACGCTGGTCGTCGGCATGCGGTGCGTCTTCAGCCGGTACGCCGAGCTCGACGCGCCGTGCTGGGTCACGGCCAAGGCCCTGCCCGGCGAACTGGACGGGCGGCCTCGCATGCTGGTCGCTGCGGAGCAGAACGACAAGGTGATCTTCACGTCGGTCGTCGCACTGCACGAGGTGCCGGCGGACCGCTGACGGCACTGTTACCCGCACTCGGTGGGCCCGGACGGCAGCTGCCTGTCCGGGCCCCAGCCGTCCCACGTTTCGACCGAGGCCACCGACGGCTTCACCAAGCTCGGCCCGTCCTGCTCACCGTGGCCGCCGCCACCTGCGGCGTCTTCACCTTCCCCATGGCGCTGAGGACCTGCGACGCCGGCGGGAGTCGCTCCGTGTGGGCCGGTATCGGCGGCGTCGCCACAGTCATCCGGAGCGTGATCATCTGGAGAGCGAGGATCACACTCCCCGGCTGCTCTCCTTCGCCTCCCTCATCGGCCGCGCCTCGTGCTCCGCCTGACCGCCGTCCGATCGGCGTCGCGTTTCGGGACGCCCGGGCCCGCCGGGGCGAGTCCTTCGGCGCCGCGTGCGGTATTGACGGCGGCATCAGGCCCGAGGTGACCGCGCCCCGGTCCGCAGGGGGGACTTTTGCGGACCGGGGCACGGCCGTTCATGGGGTGCGCCCGGCGATCAGGGAGCCGGGGGCAGCAGAGCCCCCGCCGCCGGGACGGTGCCGTCAACGAGGCGTGCTCTCCACTCGATCGGCCTTCTCCTCGTTCTCCTCGAGCAGAGGATCGGGGGTCTGCTGCGCGGTCGCGGTCCTGGGCAGCCAGCGCAGCGCCAGGATGCCGAGGGCGACGTGCAGGAGGCTGGCCACCGCTGCAGCCGCGTGCAGGCCGGTGACGAAGGCCGACTTCGCGTCGGTGACCACCGCGGACAGAAGACCGGGCAACTGCAGCGTCTCGTCGAGCGTCGGAGCGAGGTCGGGCCCCTGGAGCCGGAAGAGCAGCGCGGCGAGGGAGCCGATGAGCGCGATGCCGAGGGCATTGCCGATCTCGTTGCTGGTCTCGGCGATGGCGCCGGCCGACCCGGCTCGTTCGGCGGGCACCGCGCCGACCGCGGTGTCGGCGACGACGCTGAAGGAGATGCCGTAGCCAAGTCCTGCGATGGAGGTGGACGCGATGTACCAGCCGACCCCGCCGGTGACGGTGGTGGGGAGCAGGAACAGCAGTCCCGCCGCGATGGAGAAGTGGCAGATGATGAGAATCGCCCGCTTGCCGACGCGGTCGACCACCATGGGCGTGACGACGCAGGTGACGGTGAGGACCACCGCGCCGGGAAGTGCCAGGAGCGCTGCCTGCAGGACGGGAAGGTCCAGGACGGACTGGAGGTAGACGCCTGACAGGTAGGCGGCTGCCGACCAGGCTGCCAGCGGCAGCAGGCCCGTGATGATCGCGACGGTGAAGACCCGGTCGCGGAAGAGGGAGAAGTCCATCAGCGGGTACTCGAGGTGCCGCTGCCGGCGCACGAACAAGGCCAGCAGCACAAGGCCGCCCAGTCCCACGAGAACGGAGAGCGGCGAGAATCCCTCGGCGGCCGCGTGCTTGAGGCCGTACACGACGCCCAGGAGGCCGGCCGAGGAGGCCACGACGCTGAAGCCGTC
Source organism: Streptomyces sp. NPDC048389 (assembly GCF_040706335.1). Taxonomy (NCBI): domain Bacteria; kingdom Bacillati; phylum Actinomycetota; class Actinomycetes; order Kitasatosporales; family Streptomycetaceae; genus Streptomyces; species Streptomyces sp. NPDC048389. Next base: position 20,850 of record NZ_JBEZKP010000054.1, read on the forward strand.
GATGCGGCCGGGGCGGGTCGTACTCACTTCACGCAGCAGGATGGGCGCGAAGATGAGGAACAGGGCGATGACGGGCAGGTTGATCAGGAAGACCGAGCCCCACCAGAAGCGTTCCAGCAGGACGCCACCTGCGACGGGACCGATGGCGAACCCCGCCGCGAAGGCCGCGGCGAAGATGCCGATGGCCTGCGCCCGCCGCCTCGGGTCGCTGAACAGTTCGCTCAGTACAGCCAGTGCCGACGGCAGAAGAGTCGCACCGGCCACACCCATCAGAGCGCGGGACGCGATGAGAAGCTCAGCGTTGGGCGCGAAGGCGGATCCGGCGGACGCGAGACCGAAGACGGTCGCTCCGATCATCAGCAACTTCAGCCGACCGTACCGGTCCCCGATGTTGCCGAACGCGATCAGCAGCGAGCCGACCGCGAAGCCGTAGATGTCCAGGGTCCACAGGGCCTGATCGGCCGTGGGTGTGAGGTCCTGACTGACCCGGGGCATCGCCAGGTACAGGATCGACCCGTCCATGGAGACCAGCAGGACGGGCCCCAGTACGACCAGCAGTCCCAGCCACGCACGCAGGCCGGGTGAGTTGTGTGTGTGCTGTTCCGACATGCCTCGACCGTCGGCCATAGCCATGTCGACTGCCATCCCCCTGCTGGGGGTACACCCGACAGGTATACCCAGCGGTGCGCACGTTCGGCTTACGCTTGCCTTCGTGGAGAGCCTCGGAACGTTCTTGAAGAGCCGCCGCGACCGGATCACCCCGGACGAGATCGGGCTGCGCACACACGGCACAGGGCGCCGTGTTCCCGGGCTGCGACGGGAAGAGCTCGCCCAGCTCGCCGGAGTGAGCGCCGGCTACTACACGCGGCTGGAACAAGGGCAGGCCGAGACGGCGTCGGAGCAGGTACTCGACGCGCTCGCCCGGGCGCTGCAGCTCGACTCGACCGAGACCGTGCACCTGCACAATCTTGCCCGGCACTCGGCGACGCCGCGGCTTGCCGAACCCCCGGCGGAAAAACCCCACCAGCGCGTCCTCGCGCTCCTGGAGTCCCTCGGCGAGGCCACGCCGGCGATCGTCCTGGGCCGCCGCGGAGACGTGCTCGCGTGGAACCGCAGCGGGCACGCGCTTCTCGCCGAGCACATCGCCTTCGGGACACCGGACGAGCTGGAACGTCGCCCGTCGATTCCTCGCATGTTCTTCCTCGATCCGGTCACACGTGACCTGTACAGCAACTGGCACACGCTCGCCCGCGCTCACGTCGCGTACCTCCGGCTGACCGCCGGCCGCTATCCCACCGATGCGCGCCTGGCCGGGCTGATCGGTGAACTCACCATGCGCAGCGATGACTTCTCGGCCCTGTGGGCGAACCGGGACGTCGCGGACTGCACCACGGGAACCATGCACATACAGCACACGACCGTGGGCGCCGTGAGTGTCGACTACCAGGTCTGGTTGCAGCCGGACAGCCCTGACCATCGCCTTGAGGTCTACACGCCCAACGACTCGAGCTCCGCCGACGCCTTGCAGGTCCTGTCCCACCAGAGCCACCGTTGCACCGACTCCCTGCGAGACGGCTGACCGACGGGCTCACCATCACCGCCGAAGGGCGCGGCGGGTCTGCTGAAGCAGGGCCGCCGCGTTTCCGTGCTCGGTGAGCGCGCCGGCACCGGGCCCGCTTTACGATGTCGGCGCGTTCACGCGTGCCCGCGATCCCACGACTGTCAGGGCACACGATTCGCCAAGCGGTCACCCTCGCGCGACGGACATGACATAGACGGTCGCCGGCTTAGCCATGGGGTGCTCAAGTAGGTAGCGTCGTGTCGCGAGTAGGGGTGGCGCATCGGGTTCTTCACACCTGTGCGCCAGTACATCGTGTTTCCGATTTCGATGATCCCCTTCCCGTTCGAAGCGGGACGGCGCCGCCGGAAGGTCACCGGCCGCCAATCCCTCTCGCTGTCAGCCGAGATCAGGCCCGTACACGACGCGGAGACCAAGAATGCGACTTGCGCAAGTGATGGAAAACGTAATGGTGCGCCACGCCGATCGGCCGGCTATCGGTGAACGGGCCAAGGAATTTGTGCAAGATCCTACGACCGGCCGTGTTTCGTACCGTCTGCTCCCCCGGTACGAGCAGACCAGTTTCGGCGAGCTGTGGGCGCGTGTACGTGCGGTGGCAAATGAATGGCACAGTGGCGCGCACCGTCGGCTGGAGCAGGGCGACCGGGTCGCCCTGCTCGGTTTCGCCAGCGGCGATTACACCATCATTGATCTGGCTTGCACGTATCTAGGGTTCGTCAGCGTTCCGCTCCAGACCAGTTCACCCGCGTCACAGCAGAGGACGATCATCGACGAGACGGAGTCCCGCCTTGTCGCCGCGAGTGTCGAACGCCTGGACAGGGCGGTCGATCTCGCTCTCGAGAGCCCGTCGGTCGAGCGCATCCTGGTATTCGATTTCCACGCGGAAGTCAGTGACCACGTCGACGCGCTGGACGAAGCGCGCAGCCGCGTCAGGACTGCCGGCCGTTCCGTGAGCGTCGATTCCCTTCCCGAGGTACTCCGGCGGGGGGCCGGCCTCCCCGAAGCGCCGTTGTTCGTCCCGGGCGACGACGACGACCCGTTGGCGATGCTCATCTACACCTCGGGGAGCACAGGAACGCCCAAGGGCGCCATGTACACCGATCGTCTGACCAGCGCGATGTGGGGCGGTGCGTGGTCGAAGCTCTTCTCCGAGGGCGAGACGGTCACCTTCAGCTACATGCCCATGAGCCACGTCGCCGGCCACTCCTCACTGAAGAACACCCTGGCGCGCGGCGGCATCACGTACTTCACGGCCAAGAGTGATCTGTCGACCTTCTTCGAGGACATCGCGCTGGCGCGCCCGACGGAACTCTCGCTGATACCGCGAATCTGCGAGTTGATCTTCCAGAAGTACCAGAGCGAACTCGATCGCCGGACAACGACGAGCGCCGCCGACCGTGCCGCTCTTGAAGAACAGGTCAGGGCGGACATGCGGGTGAAACTGCTCGGCGGCCAGGTCGCCTGGGCCGGCTGTGCGTCCGCTCCGCTGTCCGCCGAGCTGACGGCCTTCATGGAGTCCCTCCTCGGCCTCGAACTGCACAACATCTACGGCTCCACCGAAGCCGCGGCCGTCTCGGTCGACGGAGAGATGCTGAGTCCGCCGGTCATCGACTACAAGCTCGTCGATGTTCCCGAACTCGGCTACTTCCTCACCGATTCACCGCATCCGCGCGGAGAACTGCTACTCAAGACCGACGCCCTCATACCCGGTTACTTCAACCACCCGGAACTGACGGCCGAACTCCTCGACGAGGACGGCTACTACAAGACGGGTGACATCGTCGCCGAACTCACGCCGGGACGACATGCCATCATCGACCGCCGCAAGAGTGTGCTGAAACTGTCTCAGGGTGAATTCGTGGCGACCGCACGCCTGGAGGCCATCTTCGCCTACAGCCCCCTGATCCGCCAGGTATTCGTGTACGGGAACAGTGAACGGTCCTATCTGCTTGCCGTTGTCGTCCCTTCCGAGGATGCCCTCACCCGCTTCGAGGGCCGGAGGGAAGAACTGCAGCAGCAGCTCAGTGAGTCCTTCGCCCAGGTCGCGAAGGAGGAAGGGCTGAATTCCTACGAGATCCCGCGCGAGTTCCTGATCGAGACCGAGCCGTTCAGCCAGGACAACGGCCTGCTCTCGGATCACCGGAAGCTTCTGCGCCCCCGCCTGCTGGAGCGGTACCGGGAGCGTCTGGAAGAGCTGTACGTGGACATCGCCGCGCGCGAGAACGAGGAGTTGCTGGACGTTCGTCGCGGTGCCGCGGAACGCTCCGTGCTGGAGACGCTCCAGCGCGCGGCCCGGGCGCTGCTTGCGGGCTCGGGGGTCGAGGTGAGCCCCACGGCGCACTTCAGGGATCTGGGTGGCGACTCGCTCACCGCGGTGGCGTTCTCCGACCTGCTCGATGACATCTTCGCGGTCCGCGTCCCCGTGGACATGATCATCAGTGCGGCCACCGACCTCCAGCAGATGGCCGACCACATCGAGGCCAAGCGCGAGGCCGGACTGAACCAGCCCGGCTTCGCGTCGGTGCACGGACGGGGAAGCGTCGAAGTCCACGCTGCGGACCTCACCCTGGAGAAGTTCATCGATCCGCAGACGCTCGCCGAGGCCAAGCGACTGCCTCTTCCTGCCGAGTCGCCTCGGACGGTCCTGTTGACCGGGGCGAGTGGGTATCTCGGGCGCTTCCTGTGCATGGAGTGGCTGGAACAGCTGGAGAAGTCCGACGGCCGGCTGGTCTGCCTCGTCCGTGGAAAGGACGTGGCGGCTGCCAGGAAGCGCCTCGATGAGTCGTTCGCCGGCGGCGACGGGCAGCTGGCGCATCGATTCCGCGCCTTGGCCGCCGACCGGCTGGAGGTCGTGGCGGGTGATATGGCGGAACCGCAGCTGGGGTTGAGCGACCGCACCTGGGAGAGGCTGTCCGAGGAGGTGGACGTGATTGTCCACGCCGGAGCTCTGGTCAACCATGTGCTGCCGTACAACCACCTGTTCGAAGCCAATGTGGTGGGCACCGCCGAGCTGGTCCGCCTGGCGCTCACCGGGCGGATGAAGCCGTTCACCTACATGTCCAGCGTGGCCGTCGCCACCTCACAGAACCCCCCTCTGGGTGAAGACCCCGACGTGAGGCAGGCGCTCCCCGTTCAGCCGGTCGACGCGGGCTACGCCAGCGGCTACGCGACGAGCAAGTGGGCGGGAGAGGTTCTGCTGCGTGAGGCTCACGACCTGTGTGGTCTCCCGGTCACCGTGTTCCGGTCGAACATGATTCTCGCTCACAGCCGATACGGCGGACAGCTCAATGTCCCTGACATGTTCTCCCGACTTCTCTTCAGTGTGCTCGCGACTGGCATCGCGCCGTCGTCCTTCTACCGCAACGCGGGTGAAGGAAAGCGCCCAAGGGCTCACTACGACGGACTGCCCGTGGACTTCACCGCCGCGGCTGTCGTCTCGTTGGGCGGACAGGTCACCGGCGAATACCGGACGTTCAGTCTGGTGAACCCGCACGACGACGGAATCTCGCTCGACACCTTCATCGACTGGCTGAGGGATTCAGGTCATCGTATCGAGCGGATCGCCGACTATGCGGACTGGCTCGATCGGTTCGAGACGGCCATGCGGTCACTTCCCGAAGATCAGCGGCAGCACTCGTCGTTGCCGCTCATTCACGGATTCAAGGACCCGGAGACCCCTCTTCGTGGATCCGACATACCATCCGAGCGATTCCGTGCGGCCGTGCAGGCCGTGAAGGTCGGGGCCGAAGAGGACATCCCGCACATCTCCCCCTCGCTCATCGAGAAATACGCGCGGGACCTGACGTCGCTCATGTCTGCGTGAATCGCTGATCGCACGGGTCCGACGACAGGCACGCACGCCACTCCGGCAGGAATGGTCAATATCCTGCCGGGGCGGCGAGCCTTCTCTTCACAGGACCGGGGTTACGTTGATCGAAACTTTGCTGCCCGCCCCGATGGTCTCTGCAGAGCAGTTCAAAGACGTCTCGGGTGACACGCTCTTCCCTTCCGAGCGTCAGGTGATCGCCAAGGCGGGCATCGCACGACGCCGGGAATTCACCACCGTCCGGGCCTGCGCTCGCACAGCCCTCGCGCGACTGGGTATTCCCGCAGCGCCGATCCTGCCCGATGGCGAGGGCGCTCCGCAGTGGCCGACCGGTGTCGTCGGATCCATGACCCACTGCGCGGGCTACCGCGCCGCGGCCGTGGCGCGCACGTTCGACGTCGCGACGGTCGGCATCGACGCCGAACCGGACGCGCCGATCCCCACCAGCGGCGCCCGCGCGCTCGTCACGGTGGCTGAGGAGCGCGCCCACATAGCCGAATTGAGTGCGCGCCGGCCCGGCGTCAGCTGGGATCGGTTGATTTTCAGCGCAAAAGAGAGTGTCTACAAGGCGTGGTATCCGCTGACCGGCCGGTGGCTGGACTTCGACCAGGTAATGGTCACCGTCTCTCCGGACGAGGGCACGTTCTCCGCCCGCCTGCTCGTACCGGGTCCCAGAATCGGCGGAAGAAGAATGCGCGGCTTCACGGGGGGCTGGAAACAGTTTCAGGGGCTTCTTCTCACGGCCGTCGTCGTCACCTCGGCGGCTCCTTCCCTCTGCTCCGCCGCCGCCTCGGAAGCCGCATCCGAGCGCACTTGACGTACTCCTGGGGCGGTCGTTGCGCGTCACTTTCCGTCGCCCGATAGTAGAGCTCGACGGATCAGTGCAAGCGCTGGAATGAAGCGCCGACGTGCTCGGCCACCGAGAGGAGCACGCCCACGGCGCACGGCACTCTCCGGAATTGTTCACGGCCTGCTGCAACCCGTCCGTGAACCGCTGAATACCGCGTTGGCCGAATGCATTCGGTCGACGCGCAGCTATCCGTGCCCCACTGCGAATTGACCACGTCCGCTCCTGCCCGGAATCGCTCCGGCATGCTCGCTGAGGGAATCGATGATCGACATTCAGTCATACCTCCGGTCCATACCCGCGCTGCAGCAGCCCGACTGGGAAGGCCACGCATCCCTGGAGGAGGTCCGTACGGATCTCGGACGGATGCCGGCTCTCGTGGACCCCGAAGCCGTGCGCCGTCTGCGAGCGCTGCTGATGGAAGCAGCCGCAGGGCATCTGCAAGTGATCCAGACCGGCGATTGCGCCGAGGACCCCGCCGAGGCCACACCCGAGGACGTCACGCGCAAGGCCGCGCTGCTCGACGTGCTGGCCGGAACGATGAAGCTCGCCTCGGGCAAGCCCGTCATCAGGGTGGGAAGGATCGCCGGGCAGTACGGCAAGCCCCGCTCCTCCCCGACCGAAACCGTCAACGGCACCCGACTGCCCGTCTACCGCGGGCACATGGTCAACCGGCCGGAGCCGGACGCGGTGCTGCGCCGACCCGACCCCCGTCACCTGCTGAGCGGCTATCGGGCCGCGAGCGACACGATGCACTACCTCGGCTGGCGCGGCACCGCCCCTCGGTCCGAGCTCGAGGTGCCCGTGTGGACCAGCCACGAGGCGCTGCTACTGGACTACGAGTTGCCACTGCTGCGTCGTGAACCGGACGGCTCGCTGCTGCTGACGTCCACGCACTGGCCGTGGGTGGGTGAGCGGACCCGACAGCTGGACGGTGCTCACATCGGGCTCCTGGCCGCGGTCTCCAACCCGGTCGCGGTCAAGGTGGGCCCGACCATGACGCCCGACGAGTTGCTCGCCCTGTGCGAGCGCCTGGACGCCCAGCGGCATCCCGGGCGGCTGACGCTGATCGCGCGCATGGGTGCCGACAACGCCGGCGAGCGGCTGCCCGCACTGGTCGAGGCGGTTACCCGGGCCGGTCACCCGGTGCTGTGGCTGTCGGACCCGATGCACGGGAACACGGTCTCCAGCCCCGAAGGGCTCAAGACCCGCATGGTGCGGACGGTCGTTCGCGAGATCGAGAACTTCCAGGCCGCTGTGGGCCAGAACGGCGGCGTCGCGGCGGGCCTGCACCTGGAGACGACCCCGGACACCGTCACCGAGTGCGTCACGGACGAGGCCGGCCTCGACCGCCTGGGCGACAAGTACCTCAGCTTCTGCGATCCCCGCCTCAATCCTCAGCAGGCCATCGACGTCGTCTCGGCCTGGCGGGGTTGAACCCGGCGCCGTACGACGGCGCGCACGCACCAGTACCCGTGGATCTCCTTCCGTCCGACCGGTCGAGACACGTCACCCCGCACGAACCGACCGTGGACGGTGTTGCCACGTTCGGCGCCCAACGAAGAGAGGACCGACCGGCCCATGTCCGGGATTCCCCCGATCGAGCCCTATCCGATGCCCCAGGAGGGCGAGCTGCCGGAGAACACCGTGAGCTGGCCCGTGGACCCCCGGCGGGCCGTCCTGCTGCTGCACGACATGCAGGAGTACTTCCTCAAGCCGTTCCCGCGCTCCGAGGCGCCCGGCGACGCCCTGGTCGGCAACTCCGCGCTGCTGCGCAAGCGGTGTGCCGAGCTCGGCATCCCCATCGCCTACACGGCACAGCCCGGCGGCATGACGCCCGAACAGCGCGGACTTCTGAAGGACTTCTGGGGGCCGGGGATGAAGCCCACGCCCGAGCACCGCAAGGTGGTCGAGCCCCTCGAACCCGGCCCCGGCGACTGGACGTTCACGAAGTGGCGCTACAGCGCCTTCTTCAAGTCCGACTTGCTGGAGCGGATGCGGTTCCACCAGCGCGACCAGCTGATCATCTGCGGTGTGTACGCGCATGTGGGGGTCCTGATGACGGCGGTCGATGCCTTCACCAACGACATCCGGCCCTTCCTGGTGGCCGACGCCGTGGCCGACTTCTCGGCCGACCACCACCGGCTCGCCCTCGACTACGCGGCACAGCGCGCGGCCCGCGTCGTGTCCGCCAAGACCGTGCTGAGCGAACTCGACGCGGGCGGCGCGGCGCTCTGACCGCGCCCCATCGCCGAAAGGAATCCCCATGGCAAGGCAGGACAGCGCGCACGACCTCCTCGCACGCATACTCGACGGCTCGGTCGGCGCGTTCGCGCTGATGCACCGGCCCGAGTCGGTGGACCCCGACACCCTGGAACTGCTGGCCGGCGACGTGGCGGAAATCCCGTCCCTCGCCGACCTCGACCTGCCGCCGCAGGAAGGGCCGGGCGCACAGACGGAACTGCTCACTCTCATCCCCTACCGCCAACTCGCCGAGCGGGGCTTCGCGGCTCCCGACGACGGCGCGCCGCTGCTGGCCATGACGGTGCGCGAGCAGGCGACGATGCCGCTGCGCTCGACGCTTCCGCTGCTGCCGGACGAGCCGGTGAAGGTGACCGACGGCCACTTCGACGTGGACGACGCGGCCTACGCGGACATCGTGCGGCGGGTCGTCGCGGACGAGATCGGCACCGGTGAGGGCGCCAACTTCGTGATGCGGCGCTCGTTCACCGCCCGGCTGCCCGGGTTCGGCCTGCCCGCGGCGCTGTCGTTCTTCCGACGCCTGGTGCAGCGGGAGGCCGGTGCGTACTGGACGTTCCTCGTGCACACCGGCGAGCGGACGTTGGTGGGCGCCACCCCGGAGCGCCACATCAGTGTCCACGACGGCACGGCCGTGATGAACCCGATCAGCGGCACCTACCGCTATCCGGCGGGCGGGCCGGACCTGGACGGCGTCATGGAGTTCCTCGCCGACTCCAAGGAGGCCGACGAGCTGTACATGGTCGTCGACGAGGAGCTGAAGATGATGGCCCGGATCTGCCCGGCGGGCGGCCGGGTGGTGGGCCCCTATCTCAAGGAGATGGCCCGACTGGCACACACCGAGTACTTCATCGAGGGCCGTACCGACCGCGATGTGCGGGACATCCTGCGCGAGACGCTGTTCGCGCCGACCGTGACCGGTTCCCCGCTGGAGAGCGCGGCGCGGGTCATCAGCCGCTACGAGCCGCAGGGCCGCGGTTACTACAGCGGTGTGGCCGCCCTGATCGGCCGCGACGCCGCGGGCGGCCGCACCCTGGACTCGTCGATCCTGATCCGTACCGCCGACATCGACAACGAGGGCATGATGCGGATCGGGGTGGGCGCCACCCTGGTGCGCCACTCCGACCCGGACTCGGAGACGCAGGAGACGCGGGCCAAGGCGGCCGGGCTGCTCGCCGCGCTCGGCGACCCGGAGCCGATCCGGTTCGGGGCGCACCCCGCGGTCCGCGCGGCCCTCGACGAACGCAACGAGCGCATCGCCGACTTCTGGCTGAAGGACGAGGGGACGCGGACCGGCACAACCGGACCGCTGTCCGGCCGACGGGTGCTGGTGATAGACGCCGAGGACACCTTCACGGAGATGATCGCCCACCAGATCCGTTCGCTCGGCGGCCAGGTGAGCGTACGGCGCTTCGACGAGCGCTACAGCTTCGACGAGCACGACCTGGTCGTGATGGGTCCGGGACCGGGCGACCCGCGCGAGACGCACGACCCCAAGATCGCGCACCTGCGGTCGGCGGTCGCCCAACTCCTCGAGGAGCAACGGCCGTTCATGGCGGTCTGCCTGAGCCACCAGGTGCTGAGCACCCTGGTCGGACTCGACCTGGTGCGCCGGCCGGCGCCCAACCAGGGTGCTCAGCAGGAGATCGACCTCTTCGGCAGGCGTGAGCGGGTGGGCTTCTACAACACCTTCGCCGCGCACTCTGCGGAGGACTCCTTCGAGCACCCGGTGCACGGACGCGTCGAGGTCAGCCGCGATCCGGAGACGGGAGAGGTGCACGGCCTGCGGGCGGCCGGCTTCGTGTCCATGCAGTTCCACGCCGAGTCCGTGCTGACCGTCGACGGGCCCCGGATCATCAGCACGCTGCTCGCGGAGGTGGCCGGCGGCTGATCGGGCGGCCTTTCGCTCCTCGGCCGCACAGGGCGAGACGGCCGTCGGGGCACTCGGGGCGTGCGGCGCTCTCTCCCGGACCGCCGCACACGCGGCGGCCGTACTCGCAAAGGACAGCCATGACCATCGCCGTACCGGCGACCCCCACCCTGCACGCCCGGATACCGGGGTCGAAGTCGCTCACCAACAGGGCGCTGCTGCTCGCGGCGGCCGCCGACTCGACGAGCGCCCTCGGCGCTCCGCTGGTGAGCGACGACACCACGGCCTTCCGTGAGGCCCTCAGCGGGCTCGGCGTCCGCATCGACCCCTCCGACGGCGACGGTGTCTGGAACGTGACCGGCCTGGGCCGGGGCCCGGTCGGCACGGGGACCGCCTGGTGCGCCGACGCCGGTACGGCGGCCCGCTTCCTGCCGCCCTTCGCCGCCACGGGCCACGGCGACTTCGGCTTCGAGGGCTCCGACCAGCTCACCGCCCGCCCGGTGGCTCCCCTCGCCGACGCCCTGCGGCGGCTGGGGGCCGAGGTCGCCACGGGACCCGGCGGGCGCCTGCCGCTGCGGGTGCGCTCCCAGGGTCTCGACGGCGGCGCGCTGACCGTGGACTCCACGCTCAGCAGCCAGTTCCTGACCGGGCTGCTGATGGCGGGCCCGCTGATGCGCCGGCCGCTGGCGCTGACCGTGCCGGAGCTCGTCAGCCGGCCGTACATCGACATGACGATCGCCCTGATGCGGCGCTTCGGCGCCGAGGTCGAGGAGGCCGCCCCCGGCGAGTTCACCGTCCGGCCGACGGGCTACCGGGGGGCCGACATGCCGATCGAACCCGACGCCTCCACGGCCTCGTACGTCTTCGCCGCCGCGGCGATCACCGGAACGAGCGTGCGCGTGCCCGGTCTCGGCCGCGACAGCCTCCAGGGCGACCTGCGCTTCACAGAGGTCCTCGCGCGTACCGGCGCCCGGGTGGAGACCACCGACGAGGCGACCACCGTCACCGGCACCGGCGAGCTCAGGGGAGGGTTCACGGTCGACATGGGCGAGATCTCGGACACCTTCATGACGCTCGCCGCGATCGCGCCCCTGGCCGACGCCCCGATCACCGTCAACGGCATCGGGCACGCGCGCCTGAAGGAGTCGGACCGGATCGCCGCCGTCGAGGGCAACCTGCGCGCGCTGGGCATCCGGACAGAGGCAGGCGGCGACTGGATCACGGTGCACCCCGGCGCCCCCGCGCCGGCCCGGATCGTCTGCCACCGCGACCATCGCATCGCGATGGCGTTCTCCGTCCTCGGTCTGCGCGCCGAGGGGATCACGCTCGACGACCCGGGCTGCGTCGCGAAGACCTTCCCGGGCTTCCACGAGGAGTTGCACCGGCTCTTCCCCCGCCACTGTGTACCGTCGGCCGGCTCGACCCGGCCGACGACAGGGATCTGAGGAAAGACATGACTCACGTAAGGACCGCCGGTGACGGCATCGGGGGGCTCGCCACGGCGCTGCCGCTCAACGCCCACGAAGGAGAGCTCCGTTGAGCAGGTTGCGCTGGCTGACGGCCGGAGAGTCGCACGGGCCCGCGCTGGTCGCGACGCTGGAGGGTCTTCCCGCCGGTGTCCCGGTCACCACGGAGCTGGTGGCGGACCACCTTGCGCGGCGGCGCCTCGGCCACGGGCGCGGCGCGCGGATGACGTTCGAGCAGGACGAGGTCACGTTCCTGGGTGGTGTCCGGCACGGCGTTTCGCAGGGTTCGCCGGTCGCGGTGATGGTGGGGAACACGGAGTGGCCGAAGTGGGAGAAGGTGATGTCGGCCGATCCGGTCGACCCTTCGGAGCTGAAGGAGACGGGGCGTAACGCGCCGTTGACCCGGCCGCGTCCTGGTCACGCCGATCTGGCGGGTATGCAGAAGTACGGTTTCGACGAGGCGAGGCCGATCCTGGAGCGGGCCAGCGCCCGTGAGACGGCCGCTCGTGTCGCGCTCGGTGCGGTGGCCCGGTCGTTCCTGAAGGAGGCGGCCGGGATCGGGATCGTGTCGCATGTGGTGGAGCTGGCTTCCGCGAAGGCTCCGTACGGTGTCTACCCTCAGCCGTCCGATGTCGGGAGGCTCGATGCCGATCCGGTGCGGTGCCTGGACGCGCATGCGTCGAAGGCGATGGTCGCGGAGATCGACCAGGCCCACAAGGACGGCGACACCCTGGGTGGTGTGGTCGAGGTGCTGGCCTACGGAGTGCCGGTCGGGCTCGGCTCGCATGTGCACTGGGACCGGCGTCTGGACGCGCGGCTGGCTGCTGCGCTGATGGGGATCCAGGCGATCAAGGGTGTCGAGGTCGGTGACGGTTTCGAACTGGCACGGGTGCCGGGTTCGCAGGCACACGACGAGATCGTGAAGACCGAGGACGGCATCAGGCGCACCTCGGGCCGCTCGGGCGGCACCGAGGGCGGCCTGACGACCGGTGAGTTGCTGCGTGTACGGGCGGCGATGAAGCCGATCGCGACGGTTCCGCGTGCGCTGGCGACGGTGGACGTGGTGACGGGTGAGGCCACGCAGGCTCATCATCAGCGGTCGGACGTGTGCGCGGTGCCGGCTGCGGGGATCGTGGCCGAGGCCATGGTGGCGCTGGTTCTCGCGGACGCGGTGGTGGAGAAGTTCGGCGGCGACAGCGTCCCGGAGACCCGCCGTAACGTGCGGTCGTACCTCGACAACCTCCAGATCCGGTGACCGCACCCCTGGTCGTCCTGGTCGGGCCGATGGGGGTGGGCAAGTCGACCGTGGGCGCGCTGCTCGCAAAGAGGCTGCGCTGCGCGTTCCGGGACACGGACGACGTCATCGTCGCCGCCGAGGGGCGGTCTGTCGCGGACATCTTCGTCGACGAGGGCGAGGAGCACTTCCGGGCGTTGGAGAAGGATGCCGTCGCCACCGCGCTCGCCGAGCACGACGGTGTGCTGGCTCTCGGCGGCGGCGCGGTCCTGGACGCCGGAACCCGGCGCCTGCTGGCCGCCCACACGGCGGTGGTCCACCTGTCGATGGGCGTCGAGGAGGCGGTCCGCCGTGCGGGGTTGACCATGGCGCGTCCCCTGCTGACGGGCGATCCGCGGGAGCGCTGGCAGGAGTTGGCGGAGGCCCGCGCCCCTCTGTACGCCGAAGTCGCCCGGGTGGTCGTGGCCGCCGACGGTCGCACACCCGAAGAGGTCGCGGAGGCGGTCCTCGACGCCCTGGAGTCGAAGCGATGACGGCTGAATCCACTCGGATCCAGGTCTGGCGGCCCGCGCCGCCGTCTCCGTGGGCTCGGTCATCGCCGCCGGACTCGGCCGCTTGGTGCGGCGGTTGGGCGACGCCACCGCCGACCGGCACGTGAGAGTCCTCGAACCCGTGGGCCTGCCGCTCACCTGCCGCGGCGACCAGTGGCCCAAGCTGCTCGAGACCATGAGGGTCGTCAAGAAGTCCCGCCGCGACGGGCTGCGCTTCATCACCCGCGACGGCCTCGGCAGGCCCACCGCCCTGGAGGGCCCGACCCGGCCGCCCTGCTCGCCGCGCACGGCGAGGTCTCCGCCTCCGACGAGACCGTTCGGATCTCAGGCGGTGTGTGACCGCGCACTCGTCGGGCCCGCATGGTGGTCCGGCCACACCCCGCCGGAGCCCTGTCGGCCGTCGCCTCCCCGGGCTCGTCGGATGGCCGAATCACCAGTGGTCCAGCACCCATGAGCGACGGGAGACGGGTGCCGTGGACACCTCGTCCGCGGTAGCACCGCGGAGCGATCGTGGGAGGGCAACAGAGCAGGCCGCCCACCATGGTTGGAGTGTCGTGAACACAACTGTCATCAGGCCACGAGACCAGGTCCGACCCCTGACGGTGCCTCACCGAAACCGGCGGCCCGCCGGCCCGGTCATGTCCGACGACACCGTCCTCGAACTCTGCGCCACGCTGTTCTCCTCGTTCCCCAGGAAGGACCAGCGGCAGCGCGGAGAGCAGTACCTGCGCGGGCTGCTCACCACCGAGGGACGCAAGACGGCGCGCAACATCGCGGCCCATCTCGGCGCGCCTGCCACGGAACAGACGCTGCATCACTTCATCGCCGACTCCACCTGGAACTGGCAGCCGCTGCGCGCCGCGCTGGCCGCCCACCTGGAGCGGAAGACGGCCGTCCATGCCTGGGTGGTGCGCCGGATGTCGATACCGAAAACCGGTGAGCACTCGGTCGGTGTCGACCGAGGGTTCGTCCCGCACCTGCGCCAGACGTTCCGCGGGCAGCAAGCCTTCGGCGTGTGGCTCGCCTCCCGGGAAATGAGCGCGCCCGTCGACTGGCGTCTGGTCCTGCCGGATCAGTGGGTCCACGACCGCAGGCTGCGCGACCGGGCGGGCGTTCCGGAGGAAGCGGGGGCCGAGAGACCGGAGGAGTGCGCCGTCGCCGTCGCCCTGGAGGCCGCACGCCGCTGGGGGCCGCGCAGACCGGTCCTGATCGACCTGCGGGACGGCGGCGTGTCCGCTGCGGTGACCCTGCTCTCGGCTGCTGGGGTCCCCTTCCTCCTCCGGATCAGCGGCACCCAGCGGCTGTCCGGCGCGGACCGTGCCATGCCCGGCTTCCGGGGCGGTCCGCTGCCTGCCCAGCGGATCCTGCAGCTCGTCAAGGGGGTCCGCCGGCCGGTGCCCTGGCAGGACACGGCCGCCGGACCCGCCCCGAGCACGTCGCTCGCCGCGCTGGTCCCGGTGGCGCTGCCGGACTCTTCCGGTGCGACGCCGGAGCTGTCCCTGCTCGGTGAGTGGACCGACCCGTCACGTCCGCCGTCCGCGCTGTGGCTGACGGGTATGACGCGGCAGGGCCCCGGTCCGCTGTTGCGCCTCACCAAGCTCACCCGCCGGGTGGACGCGGACTTCGCGCGCGTCGGCGAGGAGACCGGGCTACGGGACTACGTGGGCCGTTCCTTCCGCGGCTGGCACCGGCACATGACGCTCGCCTCCGCCGCCCACGCGGCCGTCATGCTGTCCGGCGGCGGCTCCGGAGGCGGCTCCGGCGACGAATACGACGGCGACTACGAGAGGGGCCGCCCGGCCGAGCTCGCCTCCGCCTGAGCGTCCGTGGCCGCCCGGCGCTGTCGGCGCAGGACCTCACGGGAGCGGTGCAGCAGCAGCGCCAGCTGCACTTCCATCGTTCTGCCCGGCTGCTGCCACGCGTCGCCGAGGAGGTCGGTGACCCGGTCGAGCCGTCGGGACACCGTGTTGGGGTGGACGTTCAGCACGTCGGCCGCGCCGGCCTGGCTGCCGCCCGAGGCGAAGTACGACTCCAGGGTGCCGGTCAGGTCGGTGAGTCGGTCGCGGTCGTAGTCGAGGACCGGGCCGATCGCGCACTGGATGTAGCCGTCCACGTCGTGGTCGTCGGAGAGCAGCAGGCCGAGGAAGCCGAGGTCCTTCACCGAGGCCGTGCCGCCCGCGCCGTCGAGTGCGATCAGCGCGTCCAGGCAGCGCATGGCCTCCTTGTACATCCGGCCGATGTCGGCGGCGCCCCGGCCCGGTCCGGCAGCCCCCACCGACACCGGGTGGCCGAGCAGCGGTGACAGCTCGTCCGCCATGGCGCGGGCCGCGGCCGAGGCGTCCGTCCCCGGCAGGAGCAGCACGATGTCGCCTCTGTGAACCGTCTTGAGCCCGGTCATCCGGTGCGCGTAGGAGGAGGCCCACACCACGGCTCGTCCCTGCTCGCCGCCCTCGGGATGGGCGACGAGCAGGACGTGGGGCGCCTCCAGGTCGATCCCGAGACGCCGCGCACGCTGCACGAGGTGGTGCGTCTGGTGCCCGCCGCGGGTGCCGGCCGCGAGGAGTTCGTCGAACAGGCCGTCTCGTACGGGCCCTTCGGCGACGGCGGTACTGCGCCGCAGGAGGAGCTGGATCGCGAAGGTCTGCGCGGTCAGTCGGAGCAGCCCCTCGTCCTCCCCCACCAGCGCCGTGGTCGGGCGCAGCACCAGCACGCCCAGGTCCTCCGCGCCCGCGGTCACCGGGGCGACCCAGGTGCCCCGGGCGGTGACGACGGGCCTCAGCCGGGCATGCGCGTCCAGGGCCGCCTCGGCCACGGCCGACTCGTCCAGATCGCCGAGGTCACCGCTGGCGGCGAGCGGCCGCCCGGCGGGGTCGCGCAGCTGCAACGCAGAGTCCAGCGCGTCACCGGCCGCCTTCGCCACGGTCGTGAGGTCGGCACCGGCAAGCAGCAGGCCGAGGGTGTGGCTGTGCGCCTCGTTGAGCTGTTGCAGCCGGACCAGGCTCGTACGTGTGCGGAAACCGTCCAGTTCCAGGCGGCCGACCTCGCCGTGGGCCTGTTCGACACTGCCGGCCCGCTCTATGGCGACGGCGGCGAGCTCCGCCAGTGAGCAGACCAGACCGATCTCGTCCGGACTGAAGTGGCGTACGGAGCGTGCGGCGCCGTAGAGCACCCCGACGATCTGCTCGCCGTCGCACATCGGCACGGCCATCATGGCGCGCAGTCCCTCAGCCCGTACGACCTCGTCGGCACTCTCGTCGTGCGCGAGCGTGTCGTCGTCGAGGTAGTCGGCCGTCCACAGCGGCGCTCTGGCCGCCAGCGTCGGGTGGCCCAGGCCGTAGGGGGCCGGGATCGTGTGGCCGGTGGCGAGCGCGGTGGTCGAGCCGTCGGAGACGTACAACCGAAGGTCGCCCCCCGGCTCCAGGAGGGCGATGGACGTCATGTCGAAGTTGAGGAGCCGCTTGACCCTCCGAGTGATCACCTGGAGCACGGAGTCGACGTCCTGTGGAGACGTCAGATCCCTCGCGGTGTCCACCAGATCGGCCAGGCCCTCCTCACGCCGGCGGCGCTGCCCCTGCCGTGCCTGCACGCCACGGGCCAGATGCACGGCCCGCTCCAGGCGGGCCAGCTGCTGATCCGTGGCGCCGTCGCGGCGGGCACGCTGCAGCACCTCGTCGAACCGGTCCGGCGGAGCCTGTTCGGAGAGCAGTTCGAGGACGGCCATCAGGCCGGTGTCGTTGGTCTGTGGAACCGTCATGATGTGCGAGCCCCCCAGCCCGTCGTACACGCTTCGCCCGTTGTCTGCCCGAAATCAGTTGGACGGGAAGCTCGCGGTCAACCGGCCACGGGCTGGCGGCGGCGTGCGGGCAGCGTGCCCCGCGCCGAGTGCAGAACCGTCCCGAAGCGGACCGCCGCGGCCTCCCGGTAGGGCCGCACCACACCCCCGTGGTACGCACCGCGTTCCAGCTCCGCGACCATCGCCGCGTACCTGGGCGGCGAGCTGCGGAACCGCGAGAGGAAGACGGACAGACCGGTGTAGAGCTCGTGCCGGCGGCCGAGCCTGCGCTGTGCCTCGACCCACTGGTCGAGGGCTCGCAGCCGGGACTGTTCGAGGCGGGCGATGTGCGTCCGCAGATGCGGTCCGATCGCGACTCCGGTGTACGCGTCGGTGGTCCACAACTCGAGCGCCGCACCGAGACGTTCGGCCGCCGTCGCGTAGTCCTCCAGCTCCATGGCCCGGTAGCCGGCGCCGGCCGCGCGCCGGAACCTGCGCAGGTCGGAGGTGCCGCCTCCGGTGCCGAGCCGGTAACCGCCGGACAGCGAGACGAGGACATCGCGCGCCGTACGGCGCCCGGACGCGGCGGGTGCGCCCCCCACCTCCTCGCGGCGGACGCCCAGCGCGGCGTCGATCAGCTCCCGCAGCTGCCGGACGTGTGTCTCGATCCTGGCGTGCGTGTGCTGTGGCGCGTCTTCGGGCCAGAGTTCCTGCGTCAGGACGGTTGTCGGCACGAGGTGATCGGCATGGGCCGCGAGCAGTGCGAGCAGCTGGCGGGCCGGTGCAGAGGGGGGAACGATCGGCTTCCCGCCCTCCCGCACATCGAGCAAGCCCAGCACCTTCAGATCCATAGCGCCCCCTCCATGGTTCAC
The DNA here is from genome assembly GCF_040706335.1 of Streptomyces sp. NPDC048389. Classification (NCBI taxonomy): domain Bacteria; kingdom Bacillati; phylum Actinomycetota; class Actinomycetes; order Kitasatosporales; family Streptomycetaceae; genus Streptomyces; species Streptomyces sp. NPDC048389. The sequence continues at coordinate 39,126 of NZ_JBEZKP010000054.1, forward strand.
ATCTTGCCACTAAGATAATAATGATCACTTCTTTTCTTGAGTAGTACACATCTTGACGCCCAGGAGACAATCGGCGGACAGAAGTGGGCAGGGCCGGGCGGGATCGAGTTGGGCGAGGAACCGGCGGTTCACCGGCCCCCGCCCGGTCCGGCGTCGGGGCGAGCCCGCAGGCTCCAGGCGCGGCGGCCGAGGAGCACGCCGGGGGCGGGCGCCTGGGCCCGGGCGATGCCGGCACCCGGCGCGAGGCCGTGCGGACACCGTGAACGTCGAGCCCGGGGCGGGGGACCCGACCGTGATCAGTCGCGAGGCGGAGGCCCATGTGCTCAAAACAACCAGCCCTCCCCAATGGCGCCACGCGCACGACCGAGGCAGGGCCGGTATCCCTACTGGCCTCTGGCCGGCGGCATCACGCGGTCCACGAGGTGCTGGAGCCGGGCGTCGAACTTCTTGTCCCCCTCGGGGTCGATCGTCGCCAGGGCGACGAGCGTCGTGACCGCGACGTCCACGAGCTCCTTGGTCACGTCATCCCAGGAGTGCGACTGCCCCTTCCTGGGGTTCGCGCCGAGAGCCCCGTGCAGGGCCTCCGACACCTCGCCGAACTCCTCGCCGGTCTTCAGCACGCACATCATGACGCGCTCCCGCTCGGTCAGCTTGCCGGCGTTCTCGTCCAGCCACCCACGGATTTCGGTGACCCGGCCCCACGTGTCACCGTGCATCTCGCCGTTCATCTCTCTCCCACTGGTCGTACGGATCAGAACGCACGAAACGTCCGGGGCCGAGTCACGCCGACCTGGTGCAGACGAACCCGAGGGACGTCAGGCCCTCGCCCTGACAGAGCCGGTCGGACGCACCGCCGACCTCGGTCTGGAGCAACTGGTAGGCGGCCCCGCTCGTGATGAGCGGGACTCCTCCGTCTGGTCCGAACCGGCAGCACAGCTTCTATGGACATCCTCACGGTACGACCCGGGTCCGGCATTCCCCAGGCGCGGGCGAGCCCGGCCGCGCTCGGGGGAGGAAAGCGGCCGGGCTCGTCCGGGGTACCGCAGGGGATGCGGTCCGCGCTACGACCAGTGGGGAGGGGTAGCGCGAGGTTCCGGATGGGCTGGCGCTTGCAGTAGTCGCCGGCAGTACGGTTCGCGATCGACCGCCGGGCCCAGTTCTCGAAGTCGATACAGTGATTCGTCGGAGGCTTCCGAGTCGATGTACCCCCTTGCCCTTGATCCAGCCGGGGGCCAGTTCTGCCCGACCTCGTCGACTGCGTGCTTGAAGACCTTTGCCTCGTCCTCATCGAGGAAGCGCTCGGTCTGCCAGTCGCCAGACGCCCGACCGCCGTCACGCCACTTCACCCGGTAGCTGGTGATCTCACCAGCCTTGTTCTTCGCGGATCTACGCTCGCCATGCGCGGAGAGTGGCCCCATGTGTTCCCAAGGTGTTCCCACGCCCCTGTGGGAACCGGCCAAGATCGGCCCGTCCCCGCAGGTCACTACCGGGATACGAGGAGACGGCCGGAGCCCCCGCACAGTGGGCTCCGGCCGTCGGTCGTGGCGTACGGGCGTTACAGCGCCAGGCCGGTGAGCACCAGCACCCGCTCGTACGTGTAGTCGTCCATCGCGTACGCGACACCCTCGCGTCCGACGCCGGACTGCTTGGCGCCGCCGTAGGGCATCTGGTCGGCACGGTAGGACGGGACGTCGCCGACGATCACGCCGCCGACCTCGAGCGCGCGGTGGGCGCGGAAGGCGGTCTGGACGTCGCGGGTGAACACTCCGGCCTGGAGGCCGTACTTGGAGTCGTTGACCGCCGCGAAGGCCTCGGCCTCGCCGTCGACCCTGGTCACGGTCAGGACCGGGCCGAAGACCTCCTCGCAGGCGAGGGTGGTGTCGGCGGGGACGTCGGTCAGGACGGTGGGCGCGTAGGCGGCGCCGTCGCGCTTGCCGCCGGTGAGCAGCTTCGCGCCGCCCCGGACCGCCTCTTCGACCCAGGACTCCACCCGCTTCGCGGCGTCCTCGCTGACCAGCGGGCCGACGTCGGTGGCGGAGTCGGACGGGTCGCCGGTGACCTGGGCGTCGACGGCGGCGACGATCTTCGGCAGCAGCCGGTCGTACACCGTCGCGTCGGCGATCACGCGCTGCACGGAGATGCAGGACTGGCCGCCCTGGTAGTTGGAGAAGGTGGCGATACGGGTCGCCGCCCAGTCCAGGTCCTGCTCGGAGGCGAAGTCGGCGAGGACGACGGCCGCGCCGTTGCCGCCGAGCTCCAGGGTGCAGTGCTTGCGCGGCACCGAGTCCATGATCGCGTAGCCGACCTTGTCCGAGCCGGTGAAGGAGATGACCGGCAGGCGCTCGTCCTTGACGAGGGCGGGCATCTGCTCGTTCGGGACCGTCAGCACGGACCAGGAGCCAGCGGGCAGCTCGGTCTCGGCGAGCAGTTCGCCGAGGATCAGACCGGACAGCGGGGTCGCCGGGGCCGGCTTCAGGATGATCGGCGCGCCGACGGCGATGGCCGGAGCGATCTTGTGGGCGCAGAGGTTGAGCGGGAAGTTGAACGGCGCGATGCCGAGCACGACGCCCTTGGGGAAGCGGCGGGTCAGGGCGAGCCGCCCCTGGCCGCCGGCGTCGGTGTCGAGGCGCTGCGCCTCGCCGCCGTTGAAGCGGCGGGCCTCCTCTGCGGCGAACCGGAAGACGGAGACGGCGCGGCCGACCTCGCCGCGGGCCCACTTGATCGGCTTGCCGTTCTCGGCGGAGATCAGCTGCGCGAGCTCTTCGGTGCGCTCGACCAGGCGCTTCGACACGTGGTCGAGCGCGGCCGCGCGGACGTGGGCGGGCGTCGCGGCGAACTCGTCGCGCACGGCGTACGCGGCGGCGACGGCCTCCTCCACCTGGGCCTCGGTCGGTACGGAGACCCGGCCGACGAGGCGGCCGTCCCACGGGGAGGTGACGTCGAAGGCGGTCTCGCCGGTGGCCTGGCGGCCGGCGAGCCAGAAGGCGTGGGTGGAAGTCATGCGGGTCCCGGCCCTTCCGAAGTAGTGGGGTTTGCTCTCGGTCGTTCTCTCCACACGGTAGGGCCGCCGGTCCGTCCGGTCGTTTGTCCGGCGTGGAGTAGTCGCGTGTCCCGCCTGGCCTCTTTGGCGCGTCGACGGTCGTGGGCCGGCGGAGGCGGCCGCGCGGGAGGCGGTCAGCGGCGGCGTTCGGTGGACACGATCAGGCAGACACCGGCCACGACCACGGTGCCGCCGACCGCGATCGGCCAGGTCAGCCGCTCGTCGAGAACCAGTGCGCCGAGCAGCACGGCGACCACCGGGTTGACGTACGCGTACGTGGCGACGAGTGAGAGCGGCGCGGTGTGCAGCAGCCAGGCGTACGCGGTGAACGCGAGCAGGGAGCCGAAGACGACAAGATAGGCGAGCGCGACCCAGGAACGGGTGGAGACGTCACCGAGAGCGAAGCCGTGGTGCTCGCCCCGGCCGAGAGCGACGAGGGCGCAGCCGATGCCGCCGGCCACCATCTCGTAGGCGCTGGCTGCGAAGGGGTCGGTCGGCATCGGGATGCGCGACGACGAGAACGAGCCCACCGACCACATCACGGTGGCCGCGATCACGGTGAGGACCCCCGCGATGCGTACGTCGCCGCTGAGACCCGGCAGGGTCAGCACGGCCAGGCCGGCCAGGCCCAGTGCGACGCCCGCGTAGGCGCCGAGGGCGGGGCGCTCGCCGGAGACCCGACGCAGGACGACGACCCAGGCGGGGACCACGGCGATCAGCAGCGCGGCGAGCCCGGACGGGATGGACGTCTCGGCCAGTACGACCAGGCCGTTGCCGCCGAGGAGCAGCAGCAGGCCGACGACGGCAGCGGAAGCGAGCTGCTGCGCCGTGGCCTTGAGCGCCGAGAGGCCGCGGCGCCAGGCGACGAGGGCTCCGAGGATCAGACCGGCGACGACGAACCGGACCGCCGCCGAGGCGAACGGCGGCATCGTCTCGACGACGATACGGATGCCGAGGTAGGTGGAGCCCCAGACGACGTAGACGATGGCGAGCGCGGCCCAGACGGCACCGGAGATCCGGCGGCGGGCGGGGACCGAGGGGGCCGGGAGGACCGGCGCGGGAACGCGTTTGCCGGGTGTCGACTCGGCGGCAGGGCTTGTCATGCGCAGGAGATTAGGCATTCCGAAGCGGAGTTACCAACAATCCTGCCCGACTCCGGGCAGGATCCCGGACTTCCGGTGGAGGCGCCGAACTCGCAAGGCATGACCGTCACAGGTCATGAACGCCCTCAGCGTGAGCAGCCCAGTCAGGCGCCCGGTCGGGCCTGTGCCGGCGGCTCGCCCGTCGCCTTGAGCGCGAGCCACAGCTCCATGCGCACGTCCGGGTCGTCGAGCGAACGTCCGAGGATCTCCTCCACCCGGCGCATCCGGTAGCGCAGCGTGTGGCGATGGACGCCGAGGTCCGCCGCTGCCGCGTCCCACTGGCCGTGGCGGGACAGCCAGGCCCGCAGCGAGGCCACCAGGTCGCCGCGGCCGGTCGCGTCGTGTTCGCGCAGCGCCCGCAACATGCCGTCCGCGAACGCGCGTACCGCGTCGTCGCCGAGCAGCGGCACGATCGACCCGGCCGCCAGCTCCTCGTGCTCGACGAGGGCGCGCCCGCGCCGGCGGGCCACCGAGAGCGCCTGCTCCGCCTGCTTGTACGCTCCGGCGGCCGCGGTCGGGCCGGTCGGCGCGGAGAGCCCGACGAAGAGCTCTGCCTCTTCCGCGTCCCCGGCCCCGTAGGTGTCCACGCACGCGGCGGCGACCGCGCCGCCGTCCACGGCGAGCACCACCATGCGGTCGTCGGCCCCGTCGGGCACCGCGAGAACGGTCTCCCCGGCCCGCGCGGCCGCCGACTCGACCGACTCGACGAAGGCGCTCAACGCGGCGGGGCGGCCGCCCACGGCCGGGTCGGGCTCGCGTCCGGCTTCGGCGATCAGCAGCCGGAACGGGGCGTCGAGCACCCCGCCGTACAGATCGCCGGCGACGGCCCGCGCGTGGTCGGGCTGCCCGGACAGCAGCATGCGCAGCACCGCGGCACCCAGGCGCTGCTCGGCGGCCTGCATCGCCCGGGACCGCTCCGTCGACAGGGTCAGCAGGGCGACCGCGGAGTGCACGGCGTAGCGCTCCGCGGTGCCCAGAGAGGCGCCCGTGCCGACCGCGAGCGCGCCACGGACCCGGCGCCCCGTGCCGAGCGACTGGAGCTCGACCCGGTCGTCGTCCTCCGTGCCGCCCACTACGGCGCTCGCGGGCGCGGCGCGTTCACGCAGCCGCTCGACGTCGGCGGTGAGCCGGGCCGCGCGCCGGGCGGCCCACTCGGGCGCCGCGGCGACGACCGCGCCGGACGTGTCGTACAGCGCCGCCCAGCCGTCGACGTGCGCGGCGAGCCGGGCGACGACGGCATCCGGCCCTTCGGTGAGCGCGGCCCGCGTCAGCTCCCGCTGGACCTCGAACCCGGCGGTCACGGCCCGGTACTGGTCGGCGGCGATCGCAGCGGAGACGGCCTTGCTGATCGCGATGAACGGCGTACGGCGCGGTACGGCGAGCAGCGGCAGCCCCTCCTGCCTGGCCGCCTCGACGAGCGCTTCGGGAATGTCGTCGTAGTACACACCGACGGCGAAGCCCAGACCGACCACTCCGGCGCCCACCAGTCTGCGTACGTAGCGGCGCATGGCCTCGTGGTCCTCGGCGTCCAGCTTCATGGCCGTGACCAGCAGAAGCTCACCGCCCTCCATATACGGCACGGGGTCGGTGAGCTCGCTGACGTGGGCCCACCGCACGGGCGTCTCGAGCCGGTCCTCCCCGGCCCGCACGGTGAGCTTGAGCGCCGAGTGCTGGACGAGCGAGGCAAGAGTGGGCGGCATGGGACCAGTGCCCTTCGAGGCAGGGGGCGGCGGATGGGATTGCGCCGTCCCGTATGAACGGCATACCTCGATTCTGCCAGAGTGTCGCAGTTCGAATCCCCGCGGCTCAGCCCCCGGCTCGGGCCCCCGCGTTTCAGGTCCCGGCTCAGGCCCCGGGCTCGGGTCCCCGCGCCTCAGGTCCGCAGATCGACCAGCAGGGGCGGCGCGTGTTCGCCCCGTACGGTCGTCAGCGACAGCACCGCGTGACCGGCGGGCACCGCGTGGGCGAGGTCCGACGCCGACCAGCGGGCGCGTTCCACCTCGCGGACGGTGACGGCCTCCGCGGTGGGCGCCCGGCCGGTGACCAGGCGGCGCATCATGTGCAGGGCCTTGGTCAGCGGCTCGTCCGCGATGATCTGCCGGTTGGTGACGTCGCGGGTCTGGACCCACTCGGTGCCCCAGGTCTCCGCGAACCGGCCGCCGTCCGACGACGCGAGCCCCGCGAACGCCATCCGGCAGCCGACCGAGCCGAGCAGCGGACCACGCAGCGGCTCCGGCACGTCCTCGAGGGTGCGCAACGCGAGGACGACTCCGGCATGGGCGGAACGCAGCCGCTGCATCGCGCGCACCGACTCGGCGGTCACCGTGCTCGTCGCGTCGTCGAGCACCAGGCAGGCGAAGAGCGAGCGGTCCGAGCGGGTCAGCGCGGCCTCGGTGAACTGGGCCAGCACCAGCCGGGCGATGATGCGCGACGCCTCGGCGTGACCACGCTCGGGAAGATCGACGCGGACCCTCATCGGGTGCTCAATGGCCCGCAGGGAGAACGTCCGCCCATCGCCGTCGGTACGGAAGAACCCTGCGAACGCGGGCCGGTCGAGGAAGGCGATCCGTTCCGCGAGCAGCACCCCGATGTCGTCGCCGCGTGCCGACTGCCGCTCCCTGGCGTCCAGTTCCCGCAGCTGCGACGCCTCGCCCGACTCCTCCAGGGCGCTCCGCAGCGCGCCGAGCGCGGCGGGCGCGCCACCGAGCAGTTCCCGCAGCTCCGGGACCGGCGGGAAGTGCCCGTGCACACACCGGTAGGGCCCGATCAGCTGGGCCAGCGCGGTCGCCGCCCGCCGGCTGTCCCCGCCGGGCAGCCCGGCGCAGAGGTCCCCCACGAGCGCCTCCGCGAGCATCCGCGCGGCCTCGTCGGGGTCCTCCGCGCCGCCGTACAGGTCGAGGTCGTGCGTGGTCCCCGGCTGCCCGACGGAGACCACCAGGTCGAAGTCGCCGTCGGGGACGACGGCGTTGCCGTGGGCGGTCACGGCGACGACGGCGGCGCGGTTGGCGAGCGCCAGCAGACACAGGGACTCGATCACCGGCCGCACGAGCCGCACGCTCTTGCCCGAACCGGACGGACCGACAGCCAGCATCGAGGTGCCCAGCAGAGCCGGTTCCAGAGCGACACCCGTGGTGCGGCGGGCATACGGATTGCGCCGGTCGTCGACGACGGTGCCGATCCTGACCTGCCCGGTGGCCAGGTCGTGCGTCGCGGTGCGTACCGGCAGGTCCCGCAGCCCCGAAGGGTGCGCGCAGGCGGCGGGTCCGTGCCGGCGCACGGTTTCGGCGAAAGCGGTGAGCCGCTCGGGCCGGGCATGCACGCCCTGCCAGGCGCGCCGGATCCGCGCGTAGTCCACATCGCCGAGGCTCCCGGCCCGGGTCGCCTCCGCGAGCCGCCCGGCCGCCTCGACGAGCCCCGCGGCGCGCAGCTCGGGCCAGTCGACGGGGTCCTGCGGCGGCGGGTCACCGGCTGCTGGTTCTGCCCCCGCGCGCCTGCGCTGCACAATCGGCCAGGTACCGGCCCGCCCCACCACAGCGACGACCGTCGCCGCGAGGAGCACGTAATAGAGGTTCGAGAACCAGGTGAGGTAGGTGACGGTCCGTGGCATTTCACGCCAGACGCCCGGCAGGAACACGAACAACGGCCACAACGGCACTCCGTATCGCCGCCACACCTCCTGCCAATTCCCCACCCGGCCGAAACCAGTGGCAAGCAGCCCGAGCACAAGGCCGTAGTAGACGTAGCTGACCATGACGTACATCTCGAAGTCCGGATGTGAAGGCAGCCACGAGTTCTCGGGGACCAGCCAGAGCATTGGCAGCAGCCACCAGTCGTCGACGAAGAACCACCATCCCCCGAGGTAGCCGTTCCACAGCAGGGACCACAGCAGCCAGCCGCACAGGTAGGCGATGAAGGCTCCGCTGAAGAGCTGCCGGGCCGGGACGAGTTGGGGCTCCACATCGGGGCGGTCGATGTGGCCCAGCCGCCAGACTCCCGGTGCCGCCGTCGGGCGGGGTACGCGAAGCCACTCCACGAGCCGGGGCCGGGTGATCGGTGCGTGCCCCGGCAGGGCCGGGGCACCTGGCGGCACGGACGGCGGCTCCTTCGGCGGACCGGCCGGACGTGGCACGGGAGTGGAGTGTGTGCCGCGCGCGTCGAATGTGCCTTCGGATTCCATGAAACCGCTGCCCCCTGACCGACCAGGCCCCGCATCTGTGTACGGTCAATCTAGTGCGTAAGCCCTTGGACGGGCGGCAGACCGGGTTCACGTTTCCGGGCGTGGCCCGGCCCCGGCTACGACCCCGGTCACGGGCCGGTCCCCGTCCCGCCCCTGAGCATCACCCGGTCCAGGTCGCCGGGCGTCCCACGTGCTGCGCCTCCGGGCGGGGCCCGGTGGGTCCGGGATACGTGGTCGGGCTTGGCCCGGCCCGGTGTGCTGGGTGGCCCGGTCGGGTGCGCTCGGCGCCCGGGTCCCGTGGCGCCGGCTGTGGCCCGGTCCTGTCCGCCTGGCGTCCGGGTGCCGCGCGTCCGGGCGGGGCCCGGTGGGTCCGGGTGGCGCCCCTCGGGCGAGGCCCGGTCCCGGGTGCGCCTTCGGGGCTTGGCCCGGTCCTGTGCGGGTGGCGTCCGGGTGCCGCTCCGGTGGTCGTGTCCGGGACTGCTTTCCTCACCGCGCTTCGCGCGTGTTGCGACGCTTTACGTCCCGGACACGACCCCCTGCGCGTCCCCCTCCCCCGACGCGACGGTTTCGCCCCCGCCCGTGGACAAGTGCGGGCAGGG
>NZ_JBEZKP010000055.1:0-46029 GCF_040706335.1 Streptomyces sp. NPDC048389
TTACCGGAACTTTACCGATGCGGGCGCCGCGGAGCGGGAAACGGGGCGCGCTGCGCCCCGCAGCGCGGGGACGCGCTCCGCGCCTCCCTCCCGCGTCTGATGCGTCGTCAACTCCGCTTGCCGCGAAGCGGGTTCGGAGTTCTCGTCGGCGCGTTGCGCCGACGGAGGGGGCACGGGGGCGGGCTCGTGCGCCGTGCCGCGATCGAGGGCGACTCCCTCCCCGCGTCGCTTCGCGCCGCGACGTGATGAGGTTTGCAAACTAGGAATGCCAAGATGGGCGCATGGACAAGTTGGGGAAGGCGCCGGTGACCGCGAAGGTCTCGCTCGGTACACGGGAGCGGCTGACGGCAGAGCTTGAGGCGCAGCGTGCGCACCGGGCGACACTCGCGAGCGATCAGCGGTGGAGTGTGAAGGGGCTGACGCGTCAGGATGCGGCGCAGGTGCGGGCCGCCTGGCGGCGCGAGCTGGACCGGCTGAGGAAGGCCGGCGAGCTGCTCGACACCATCGACGTGCTCGCCATACACGGTATCGAACTGGAGTTGAGGGCCCGCGGCTGGTGGGATCGGCGGTGGCCGGCGGTGCCGGAAGAGGCGATGGATCCGGGCCGCTGGCCCGGGTCGCGGGACGGCGGGTATCCCAAGGCGGTGCCGCTGCGGCTCCCCCAGCCCTTGGCTCGGAAGACGTACGCGGCCTGCTGGCACACCTCGGTGAAGTCGATCGAGCTGTTGAGGAACTGGCGGGACCGGCACCCGGGGATGGTCCCGGCGCGGTACTTCGCGGACCCGAAGAAGCTGAACGGGCCGTTGCAGGAGTATGCCCTCCTTGCTCAGCAGGTGACCACAGTCGGTGATGTGTGGCGAGGTGGCCTGGAGCGGGGGATCGAAGCCGCAGCGGCCTTGCGTGCTGGTTTGCAAACTACAAAATAGCTGGTCAGAGCCCTGTCGTGGTTGCGCGGCACTCCTTGGGCGGCTACCTTCCCTACAGGAGACGGCGATGCCGGAGTCGCCGCTCAACCCTCGTGGAGGCGACGCATCGTGACGGAGCAGCAGCTGACGGAGGAGCAGAAGCCGATGGCCGAACCGGTCTGGTACGGCAGCTGGAGCGAGGTGCCGTGGTTGATGGCGTCGAAGACTCAGATGGCGAAGGCGGACCTTCCCAGGGAGCCGGCGGGCCCGGTGCGCGGCTACGTGCCGGGCCGGGACTTCCGGGACAAGGAGATCAGCATCCCGCTGTACTCCGTGGCTGAGTCGGTGCCGACGAAGGCGTCCGGCGGGCAGCTGACGTCCGCCGACAGCCGTCGTACGGCAACGGTGAGGGTGTGCACGGACTGCGGGGCGAACTGCCAGCAGCCGCTCCAGCCGCGGGAAGGCCGGCACCTGTGCGCGATGTGCTGGCGCATCGCCAAGTTGGTCGACTTCCAGCTCCGGCTGGGCGAGCGCCGGGCGGTGCTGGCGAGCTGGGCACGGGAGCGCCTGGCGGACGAGGCGCTGGCCGTGGTGTGGGTGGAGGTGCAGAACGGCGGCCGTACTGACTCCGGCCGGGTACGGCCGCCGCTGGCTGCCCGGGTCCACGTGGTCGACGCGAAGGGGAAGCGGCTGGTCGACGTCGTCGTGAAGCTGGCGGGGCCGCGGACCGAGGGTGCGCGGCCGGACGCCGTGCCCGCCGAGGAAGGCGTCAGGAAGCTGCGGAAGATGCTGGGAGGGCGCCGGGTGCTGGTGTGGGCAGTGGACTCGCTGAGGCTCGTCACGGACCGGCTCAAGGCTCTGGGGCATCCGCTGGAGCTTCAGCAGGTGCCGATGCTGGTGACGGGCGCGCCGTGGGACGGGTGGCAGGGGCAGATGAAGGACCTGGTGGCGCAGTGGCGCGGCGAACTCGATCCGGCGACCGGTGAACTGCTCAGCGGATGGGAGCCGGCCACGGCGGACCGGCTCCACCTGCTGCTGACGAGGATGGCGTCGACTGAGCACCCCGGCCGGGATGGGAGCAGCGAGCAGAGCCGCCGGGATGCGGGCCAAGAGCGGCTCTGGGGGGCGTACGACGTGAGGGTGGCGGTGACGGGCCCGGCGGCGGCCGGAGAGCTCCTGGCGGACGTTCTCGCGGACGAGGGTGTGGTCGACCGGAACTCGGTGATCGGACCGGTTCCTTCCCGCGAGGTGCCGGGCGCGGCGGTGACGTACATGGCCGGACGGGCCGACGCTCTCGTGCAGCCGGCCGCACCCTGACCCCTTCCCCGCGTCTTGCTGCGACGGTGCCCGCCCCTCCCGAAGGGGCGGGCACCGTCGTGTGGGAGGGGGTGAGGCGCCCGTCCCCCGCGTCGCGGAACGCACTGATGCCCGGCAGCCTCAACGGCTGCCGGGCATCAGTGGGCGGGAGCTACTGGGAGGCCTGGGCGGGGACGGCCGCCTTCCTCTTCCGCCGCCGGGGCTGGGCCGGCGGTTCTTCCGCAGGCTCCACAGCACCGTTCATCCGGGCGCTGGCCCCCAGGACCTGATCGATGATGCGGCGCCGCATCTCGCTCTCGGGGTCGTCCTTCAGGTTGAGGGCCAGACGCTCAGCGGTCAGGTAGTACCCGGTCAGCACCGGCTGCTCGAAGTACCGGTTGAGCTGACCGAGGGTCTGCCCGTACATCTGCAAGTAGGTGCGGTTCAAGAAAGCGGAGAGCGCCGCGGCGACCCCCGCGATCGACGCCACGAAAATCTTGGTCTGCATGCTGTCGAAGTAGAGCCCGGCGACGAAACAGCCCACGATCACCATCAGGCCGATGCCCATGGCCCGCTGGGAGGACCGGAAGGACCGGTCCGCCTGATCCGTCGCGATCCGGTGGTACTCGTCGATCTGCGTCTGGTTCAGCTCCAACAGCGTCGCCAGCGGAGTGACCGTCTTCAGGTCGGTGAGCTTCTGGGCATCCAGCTCCCGCTGTCTCTCCGCGGCTTCCTCAGCCGCCTTGAGATCGGTGCTCTCCCGACGGGCACGAGTCCAGAGGTAGAAGCACCCGACCGCGCCGACGACCACCATGACCACACCAACAACGACCCACAGCCACCAGGGCACGACGGCATCCACCCCGCGGTCCCCCTTGCCGTCCTGGCTGCCGAAGACGAGGAAGCCGACAGCCAGAACGGCTAACACCCCCGCCGAAGCACCCGGTGACCCCGGCGGCCTCCTCCCCGGCACGTAGCGGCCGGAGCGGGATACGTAGTGGCCCAAGCTCAAGACAACCCCCTGGAACGAAGTCAACGAACCGTCACTACGGTCCTACGGATCACTCTGGCAGCCGTCCGGCCTCTCCCGCAGAGCTACATCGCCATCCCCCTCCTCCACCGGCACCCCGGCGTCTTCCACCCCGCTGTCCACAGGCCGGGTGTGCCACCGTCTGCTCATGACTCAGGGCACTACCGGCTCGCCCACCCGAGCCCGCAGCACCAACAAGCCGCTCAATCCGGCAGACCTCCCGATCCGCGTCCCGCTCATCCCGGGCGAGACCACGCTCTCCTTCCTCACCCGGACCGCGACGGCGAACGGCCAGGACCTGGCCCCGCTCCTCAAAACACTGCACCGCGGCCGCCTCACCCTCCCGAAGGACGAACCGCGCCCGCAGCGGCACGAGGCGTTTCTGAGCACGGAGGCCGCCGACCGCCTGGCCGTCCTCACCGGCCGCCCGGCCGAGCAGATCCAACGTGCGCTGCCGAATACCCGCGCCCCGCACCTCCTGGGCACGCAGGCCGCCGCCGTACGCCTGGAGCCATGGCCGGACGAACTCGGTGCCGGTCCGCTCGCAGCATGCCCGCTGTGCATGGAGGACGGGGCGCGGCTGGTGGCAGGTGGCCACCGGTGGCGACCCTGCCCGTGCGGACGGCGCTGGATGGGCGGCGACGACGGCGGATACCTCCTGGACACCGGGCCGGCTCCCGAACTCAGCCGTGCTCTGCTGCGTCACCGGGCCTTCGACCACCGTCTGGGCGCAGTCGGCGACGCCCTGGTCGCCGACGCCCACCAGGTCGCCCTGTGGTGGTGGGTCAACCGTCAGGTCGCCCACGAAAGATGGCGTGAGCGGGAGGAAGCCGTCGGCTTCACACGGCACCGGCGCCGCGCAGCACCGGCGATCGTCTACCCCGAGACGATGCTCGTCGCCGAAGCGATGGACCAATGGGAACAGCGCCGCCACGCCCGCTCCGCCGTGCCCGGCGAATGGCTGGAGGACCTCGCGGCCCGGCTGGACACTCCCGGTCTCGTCGACGGCCGGGAGAACGAACCGCTGCGCTACTGGCTCGAGCTCCACCCCGCAGCCCCCGGCCTCACCACCACCGGCCGCACACCGGCCGAACGCCGCTGGGCGCAGCTGCCCACCCTCCACCACCGGCCCGCCGAACGCGGGCCGTTCCAGGCCCGCTCCTGTCTGCGCTGGACCTTCGGCCGCCCGCTGACCTCCACCCTGGAGATCTGCTCCTACTGCCAGGGCCGCGCCCCGAGCTGCTACTGGACACCCGCCGACGACTGCCCCAGCCGTCCTCAGCCGAACGCCGGATAACGAGCCGCAGCCACCCCTCCCCCGCGTCGCCGTGCCCCCGGTTCCCAGCCGGGGGCACAAACGCGTCCGGGCCTCAGCGCCAGAGAGTGCCGCGGCAGTCTTCGACCTCTCGGGAGCCCTCGCTCCTCGCGCATGTACGCGTACTTGAGTTCAGATGAGTGGGAACACCGGGAACACCTGGAACACCCCATCTGACCTGCATGTTTCTAGCGGAAATAGCACGCGAAACGTTCCGGGGGAACCAGGAACAGCAAGAAACGCACCCCGAAACCCGCGACACGCCCGACCGCGTTGTCAAGACACGCCCGACCGCGTTACAGGGAGAAACAGGGAAAACAGGGTCACGAAGCCGCTGGACAGCCCCGAAACCGGCCCACGAAAAATGAACCCCACTAGGAACACTTGACACGTCGGATAGGATCGCCCCTAGGCGCAGAGCGGCGTACAGCGATACCCCACAGAATCCCTCCTGCACCGGCGCTCCCCTCCGGGAGGCGTTTCTGAGCAGGCAGTAGGAACACTTGACACACCCGCTACGATCGCCCCAGGCGCAGAGCGACACCAAGCGATCCCCCAAAACTCCCCCAGTGGGAACGACCTCACCACGAGCCCCGGAAACCGCCGCAGCGGACCGGGGCTCACCGCTGTTCCCACCACCTCCGCAAAAACGCGGGTCGGCCCCAGCGGCAGCACCCCGGGGAAAGACACGCGCCGGGCGGGCGGTCACCCGACGAAGTGCTGGAGCAGCCAGGCCAGCCCCGAGACAGCGCAGCCGCCTGCCGCCATCGCCCCTCCACGGACAAACGCGAACAGCGCCGTCCGGACCACCGCGCGGGAACGGGACTGCTGCTTGTCGGTCTGCGCCACGAGAGCTCCTCCACAACCACCGGCCGGTTCCCCGGCACAGGAACCCCTCGGCTCCCGCCCTTCCAGCCTCAAGTCCCTCCCGTACCGGAGAGCGCAAGTCGACCCGAACTGAGAGCAGTTGAGGGAAACGGCCGTCATGCTGTGGGCTGTCAACAACTGTCAACCAGGGGGCCGTATGCCGATCGACATGCCCGACACCAACCGGGTCCCCGAGGGACCGCACCGCCAGCTGCTCCTCGCCCTCCACGAGCTCTACCGCGACGCAGGCCGGCCGGGCATCAAACGGACCAGCGACACGATCCAGGGCCGCAACGACTTACCCGGCACCATCAGCCACGAAGGGATCAGCAAGATCCTGCACGGCACCGTGCTCCCGCAGCACTGGCAGAAACTCGAATCCCTGGTGCGCCAGTACCTCACCTGGAGCGTCGACCAGCCCCGCCCCGAGCACGCAGCCGACACGGTCCGCAAGATCCTGGGCCTGTGGCATGACGCCACCGAACAGAGGACCCGCCAGGTGCCCACACCCGAAGATGTCGTCCGGCGGGCGCTGGAACTTCCCGAAGACGAAGCCGCCGCGTTCATCACCGCCGCGGCCGACGACCCCGACACCGAACTCGTTCCGCTGGTCGTCGCACTCATGCCGAGCTTCCCCAAGGAAGGCCTCGGCTTGCTGACGATGGCTGGCGGCACCCACGACGCCACGGACGACCCGCACCTCGCCGACCTCATTGCCGACCTCCAGGCCTACCCCACCGCGGCATGGCACGGCCACGACCCGTTCTTCGCGCTCCTGCGCCGGGCGGTCGGTCGCGGCGAGTCCGGCACCAGCCTGGTCAAACTGCTGCTCCAACAGGGCAACACCGTCGGCGCCCAGGCGTACCTGAAGACGATCGCCCTGCGCACCGACCCGTTCCATGCCGCGCACTTCGTCGCCGCCCTCAACAAGACCCGCGGCCTCGCAACCGCCATCGACGAGTTCCTCAAGGCCATCGCGCAGCACATGCCGCGCCCCCTCGCGGAGCAGGTCCCTGCGCACCTCAAGAAGCTCGGCCGCCGCCGGGAAGAACGGACCCTGTCCGCCCTTCTCGCCGGATAACCCCAGGCCGCTCCCCTTACCGTCACCCGGCGTGCGACCTTCCCGGTAACGCACGAGGTGCCCGGAGCAGCGAACTGCCCCGGGCACCGATCCCCACCATCAAGCTGTGGTCCTCACCGCTCCCGATGCTCGTGCTCGAACGACTTCTCCCGCGCGGCCCGGTAGGCCGCCAGCAGCCGGGGGTGGTCGGCACTCGACTCCGGGCCGCCCTCCAGGCTGTGCCCGCAGCAGATCCGCTCCCACCGGCCGTCGAACTCCGCACCGACCCGGCCACAGGACAGGCAGATGCACCACTGGAAGAACGGGTCGCCCGTCGAAGCCAGCATCGCCTCGCTGGCCGCCGGCCACACCCCGCCGGGACGTGCGTCCCCGGGGCGCGGAATGTCGCCGTACGCGAGCAACGCCCGCCCCCGCCACGCAGCGGGCAGCACAGACAACGCCGGCGCGACGCCCCCCGCAACGTCCGCATCGGACGGGGGATCCGCAGCCTGTGCGAACCGCTCCCACAGCCCGATGCCGTCCGATGCGCCGTGCCCCTTGACCTCCAACCAGATACGCAGGTCGGGAAGCCAGAAGTCCGGCAGATACCAGTGCCCCGAGCCGAGATCGAAGCCCTCCGGCTCGTACTGCCAGACCACCCCCAGGTGATCGAAGAACACCGCCCACCGGGCTTCGAGGCGCGAGCGGAAGCGGCACCCCCCATACCGGGTGGGAATCGCCTGAACCGTACGGTCGTCACTATTCACCGAAGGACTCCCCCTCCCGTCCAGGTCCTGGCCCCGTGGGGCTGGCGTCGCGACCTGAGATTCACCAGGTGTGCGTCCTCCCGTGCTTTCGGGCCAGCCGCAAGGCAGCCGCCCAAGCCCGCTTCACTTCAGGCTCGGTCTTCCAGTAGAACCGCACCGATGCTGGTCCCGTCGGAACAGGATCGTCCTCCGGAAGGAGGGAGGCCATCTGCTCCCCCTTCTCGAACATCAAATTCTCCACAACGTTCCGATAGGAGAACGACGCCCGATGCGGGGGATCCTGATCAACGCCGATCTCCACGCGTTCAAAGCCCATCAGAGCAGCCCGCGCTCCACGAGCTGTTCCCTTCGCCACCTCCGGATGCCCACCCCCGCGGCGGGCCCCAGCGGAGATGAAGAACGGGCAGACCGCCGCGGAGAACAGCATGCAGTCACGATGCCCGGGTCCGTCGAAACGCTGACATGCCCCGACCGCAAGGGTCTTCTCCACCTCGTCTTCGGCGAACAACCTGTACAGCACCTCTCCGGCAGCGAATCGCAAGCCGCAGATAGCACAGCGGGCATCGGCGTAGAGAGAACCGCACCTTCTGAAATCCTGCACCGCCAACTGAGGCTTCCCTCTGACCCAGGCGTTCTCCGCCGGCACAGGGTAGCCACGCTCGTCTCGGGGCAGACCGACAACTCTGCCCGGCACAGGAGGAAGAACAATCATTTGGCCATCATCTCGGAGACAGCCACGCTTGGACACGCGTTTCCAACGGAACGTCACACCGGGCTGACATCGCCCGGTACCAGGCCAGCGCTTGAAGTCCTTCGACTCCACTAGCCGGAGATTGGTCAGACGCCTGGAGGCGGCTGCGGACTTGCCTGATCTGCTGGCTGATCGAGCTGCTGCTCACGCCGTCGTTGTTCGTTACGCAGCGCTTCGACCCGCTGAGTGAACTTGGCCAGGGCCTCGTCCTCCTGCTGCTGAGTGAACTCGAGGTACTCACCGACACCCAAGCTGAGCGCGTTGGCCTCCTCCTCGATGGCATCCGCAGTCTGCCGCAACGAGTAGCTGCGCTCTCGGTACTTGTAGTACCCGCTGAACGCGGTAGCCAGCGTCACGCTGAACCCGAGGCAGACCACCAAAATGGTCCGCCAGTTCCATTCTCGGGAGTCCAACGCGGCCAGCGTGGTCATGGTCGTCGACCCGACCATCACCAGCGACTGGACACCGTTGTGGATCCGCCGGTACTTCCGACTCTCCCGCTGATACTGCGCAATGACATCAGCCACTTCCTCGCGATACAGGCCCCTACGCTCCCGCAACGGAGCCTGAACAAGAGCATTCAGCAGTCGCAGAGACTCCTGATCCGTCTCCAGATGCTCTTGGAACTCCGCCATGCGTCGCTTGTACCGGGGCGGGACACTCGCAGGCCCAGCGTCCAAAAAGTTGTGCGCCTTCACCAAGTGATCAATGAACGCCACCAGCAGGAACAGCACCGACGCGATCAGCATCGAAGCCAGAACAGCGTTTCCGGCAACGAGAAGACTGCGGTGATCGGCTAGCGCCGCCTGCCACGCCACGAGAGCCGGAACGGACACAATCATCAGCGCCAGTGCTGTCCCGCACAGTCGTACACGCCGCCTCTTCCATGCGAGGTCTCGCTCGATCTCACGAACAGAGGCCCTGAGACTTCTGATCCGCTCCCGCACCACAGCTAAAGGAGTGTCCTGGCCGCTGATAGTCAACTCTGCTCCTGATCGCTACCGCCGTGACATGCCTCGGCCCCGGCACACAGCAACCGTGTGCCGGGGCCGAAGCCCTGCTACTTTCCCCCGGACTCCCAGACGGCCGCAGCAACATCGAGAAGTACCCGTGCATCCTCGCCACTCGAAACGCGGCTGCACTCTTCGAAGGCCCGGTGACGTCCACGTACAGCGGGTAGCGACCGCCCCCGAGGACGGCCGCCGCAGCGACGGCGGCCAGCGCCGCCAGGCCAGGCCGGACGACCGGCTCCCGCACGGCGCTCACCCCTCCCCCGCGTCGCTGATGTGGACCCCGCCGGTGAAGCCTGCCGGGCGCGGCACGACCAGGAGGCGCAGCTGCCCGCTGTCGAGCGGAGTGAGCTCCACGGCGTGCAGGTGCCCGTCCTGGGTGCCCAGGGCGTCGGGGGAGAAGGCGTCGGCGGGCAGATCGTAGGAGCCGCCCAGCTGCATGAGCAGGGCGACCAGCATCCCCAGCGTCATGTCGTCCGGGGACGGCTGCGGAACACCGCTCACAGCGCCTCCCCCTCGCTGTCCGTACCGCGCCGCGGCTCGACCTGGGCACGGTCGCCCGCCTCGCGGTTCACCTGCTGCCAGGCCCAGTACTCGGACCTGGCGTACGCCCTGGTGCCCCCGGCGATGTCCCACTCCGGCGACCCGGGCCCGATGGGCCCTTCGACGTACACCCGCCCGTGATCGAGGTCGAACTTCAGCAGCTCGAATCCCGCTACCGCAGCCTTGGTGCTCGCGTCGTCGACGACGCCGTCCAGGTTCCTGCTGAGGAGCCACTCGGGGTACTCGCCACGGAGCCGGTCGGGATACGTACCGCAGAACCAGCCGAGCTCGATCTCCCGCGCCGCCCGGTCCAGGTACGCGGCCTTACGCAGGAGCACCAGCCGGTGGCAGCCGCTCTCGACCTTGGGCCCCCGCCCGGTGAGCGCGGCCGTCGCGCGGTCCTTGATGCCCTCGGTGAGCAGCACCAGGGCGAGCTCCTCGTCCACCAGGCTGGGCGCACCGGCGTAGGCGAGGGCGTAGCTCGGGGCGCTGAACTGCGGCGCCTCCCACGCCTCCCAGCAGCACCCGCACCTGTTGCAGGTGAGAGAGGAGACGTCCCGGCCGCCGTGCGCGTACGTGACAAAGCTGGCCGTCAGCTCGAACCCCGAACACTCAGGGCAGCGGATCGACGGATTGGTCAACATCAGATTCCTCCCCGGCCGGGGCCGGCCTTCCGTCCCCGGCTCAGTCTCCCCACCGGCACGCCCGCCGATGGGTCGCATCGTGTGATCAGGACTCGGCTGCGACCTGCTGCCGCCGGGCGTCGGCCAGGATCTCGTTGTGGTCGAACGCGAGGTCGCCGTGCAGCGTGTCCAGCGGTACCCACCGCACGGCAACCGCGTCATCCCCGGCCTGGGCCGTGGTGTTCGCAGGAACCGTGACCGCGTACGCCGCGGTGACGTACCGGCCGCGCGGGTCGCGGTCGGGGGCGTCGTAGACACCGACCAAGGTCAGGTCCTCGGCAGCGACACGGACGCCGGTTTCCTCCAGCAACTCACGCGCCGCAGCGACACGGGAGGTCTCGAAGGGGTCGACATGGCCACCCGGCAACGCGAGCTGCCCCTTGTGGGGCGGCCAGCCCCGCTCGATCAGCAGGACGTCACCGCCTCGGATGCACACCACGTCGGCGGTGAAGCGGATGGTCTCGATGGTCTCGGTGCCGGTCATGAAGTTCCTCTCTGGATGAGGCCGCTCGGTGGCAGCCCCGGAAGGGGGGGTGCGGGTCAGCCGCCGTCGGTGCTGTTCCTCCACCGGTGACCGTCGCCGCACACGAAGGTGTGGTTGCTGAGGAGCTGGAACGGGCCGCGGTCCTCCCACGCGTGCGTCCCCTCCACCGCCGGCTGTTCGCACCACGGGCACAGCCAGGACGCCAGCTCGTACGACTTCAGCGGGCGAGGCTCTGTCGACCGCGAGGCCGCGGCCACCCGGGGCGTCGCGGGCGTGACTGCCAGAAGCACCGCCAGGTGGTCCACCGGAGCAGGCGGCCGGGACACGGTGTCCGGCGCGTTCCACCTCCTGATCCACCCAGTCCAGCGCGAGAGTGACCGCTTCATGGCGATCACCTGACGATCATGTCGGCGGGGTGGCCGTTGACCATGTGGTCAACGCACGGCTTGCAGTCCTCGCGAGGACCGAGCTTCCGGTGCACCGAGGGGTCGTAGGCGTGACGCCAGCACTGCCGGCACTCGTTCCTGGGGGGATTGGCCGCGCGGTCCTTCGCCATAACGGCTCCCTCCTTTCTCTTCAGGTCGAATCAGGGAGGTCGGTCACGCCGACGTGGACAGCACGCGCAGCAGCTGCCGGGCGAGCGCGTCCTCGAGCCCGTACGCCTCCACCTCGTGGCGCTCGATCATCTGCTCGCAGGACGCCGCCATGGACGGGGCGAGCGGCTCCACCTCGAACTCGTGCCGCGCGTGGGCGATCAGCAGCTCGCGCACACCACGGCGGCCCAACTGGTCGCAGTGCACGAGCTCGTGCCCCAACACCGTCGCGATGCCCTCCGTGCTCTTCATCGCAGGGGACCGCACGTTGAGGAACATCAGCGTTCCCCGCCGGCCCCGCGGGTTGAGGACGACGTGCCCCGCCACGTCCTGGGCGTTCTTCCTCGACAGCCGTAACCCGTCGGCCTTCTCCCGCTCCGGCAGCTCCGGGGCGAACTGGAACTCAGCCCGGCACGCCAGCTCCGCGATGCCGTCCGGCGTCGTCAGCGTGATCCGCACCGGCTCCAGACGTCGCCCGAAGTGCTGCTCCACGACCTTCACGGCGACCGGGGCCTGGAGCCGCACGAGCTCCAGAACGTCGCGCTTGCCCCAGCCCATACGGTGCGAGGCGACCTGCACGCTCGATCCGAACAATCCCATCACGTTCTCCTTCGAAGTCGGTTGTGCCTGCGTCAGGTGGTGGTCGGGGTCAGGTGGATTCCGGCGCCGCTCCCGAGCAGCAGCGCCGCGACGATGCCCAGCACGCCACCCAGAATCAGGGCGAGCGACCGGACGACGACGGCGATGGCACTGCCGCCGAAGACCTTGGCGAGAAGGCCGGCCACCGCCCCGTACACGAGCGAGCCGATGGTGAGCGCGTCGTGCCCGCTCTGTGCGGCGGACCAGGCGGCCCATCCGCCGACCAGGACGGCGATGACGGTGATGAAGGCGAGGGTGGCGCGTTCGATGATCACGGGAATCCCCCAACAGGAAGCCGGTGCGGAAGGTCTGAGAGGTCAGCGGCGGATGTGCTTGGCCATGCGGACCACGTCGCAGTTGCAGGCGCCGCCGTGGGCCAGGGCGTGCAGCTCCTGGAGCGTCCAGCCGTGGACCTTCTCCGGGGCGCCGGTCGTGCGGAAGGTGTTCGTGGTGGCGCTGCTGGCACCGCGGTCGTTCGGGCCGGACGACAGGTCGAACTGCCAGCCGGAGACGTCGATGATGTCGCCGCGCGAGGTCGACCTGGTCGTGATCGTGCCGACCTGGAGCAGCCGGAGCCGGGCCGACTGCCGGGCGAGGTTCTCCGCCTGCGTGACGGCCTGCGCCGCTGCGTACTCCTTGCGGCGCTCCTCCTGGAACCGGCGGTCGGCGCGCTTCTGCTCTTCCGCCATGCGCTCGCTGTGCGGGCCGCGGCACATCTCGTAGGAGTGGCCGGTCACCTGGAACCCGGACGACCGCGCGCACCAGGAGCACGACAGCGTCGGCCGCATGATCTCCCGGAGCTTCACCCAGAGCGCACGCACGCCCATCAGGGCCATCGCACCGAGGACCATCCACCAGTACCAGGACATCGTCTCCCCCTCGTCGGATCGGAACTGCGGGCCGAACTGCCAGCGGCTCTCCGCCAACGCCCGGCCAGGCAGGCCGGGCGTTCGCGGGCAACCTCCGTCAGGTGTGGTCGCGGCGGGGGAAGGTGCGGTGGAAACGGGCCCCGTTTCCGTCGGCCTCGACGACCTTCCGCGCGTACTCGGAGACTTCCTCGCCCCGTGCATCGCGGCCCTTGTCGGTCAGCGCGGCGGCGAACGTCCCGGTCCGGAAGGTCGACATCGCCTCCCGGTCGCCGGACGCGATGGCCCGGTCCATGTCCCGGCTCATCTCGCTGTGGCCCTTGACCTCGGTGACCAGGTCCCGAATTCGGTTCAGCATGTCCTTCTCCTCTTCTCGTACGGCCGTCAGCGCTTGGCAGCGGGACGGGCGGGGCGACGGTTGGAGCGGCGGGTCTTCTTGCCGAGCAGGAGCAGCGCCAGGTACTGGCAGGCGCCGTAGACGAAGCCACCGGCGACCAGGAACACCACCAGCGGCATCAGGGAAAGGCCGGCCGCCCACAGGACGAGCAGACCGATCAGCGCCGCCGCCACCAGCGAGGCACGGTCGATGAACTTGCGAACCTGACGCGGGACTGCGGCCACGATGTGCTCCTTCGTGTAGTGCGGCTTGTAATGCCGGTTGTTGTCCCTGGTGGAAGGTGCTGAGACGCTAAGGGCGAGTAGCGGCCACCCGTGTTGTCTCATGACTACGCGTAGAAGAAGTTAAGCACAGATGTTGTCTAGAATGAAGGGTCTAGGTGTAGTGTGATGGCGAAGCAACCCGACAAGGAGGCCCAGATGTTGAATGAGGCGATCGAGGCGAAGTTCCGCGAGATGCAGCAGGCAGTGAAGGCGCCGGCCGACAACCTGCCTGCACCGGCGGAGAGGGGGCGTATCCGCAAGTCCGTCGGATGGAAGCAGTCGGACGTTGCGGAGCTGCTGGGCGTGCACCGCCTGACGGTCAGCGCGTGGGAACGCGGGGAGTACGACCCCAAGGCGGAGACCCGGAGGAAGTACATCCAGCTCCTGGAGAACCTCAAGGAGCGTGCTGAGGCCAAGGAGTAGCAGGTGGCCGGAGAGGACAGCGCTGCTTTATACCGACTCTTCGACGAGGATGAGCAGCTGCTCTATGTCGGGGTTGCATCAGACCCAACGAAGCGATGGCGATTCCACAAAAGGGACAAACCCTGGTGGCGGCACGTTCGCGTTCGGGAGATCGAGTGGTTTCCCAGCAGGGCCGAGGCGCTGCTTCAGGAGGCGACGGAGATTGCTACAAGGCGGCCCTTGTACAACAGGCACGGAGGCTGGCAGTACCTACGGGCACCCGAACCGCCCTCGGTCCTGCCAGGCTTCGTTCTTCCAAGTCGTGGCACATCGAAGCTTCCCGCGCCTAGCACCGATGACCTCCTGTGGTTGCAGCAGGCAGTCGCGAACGTGCGGAATCAAGAGAGGGAAGAGGACCCGTTCCAAGCACCAGCGGTGAGTCTCCCGGAGCGTGAAAGGCGGATTACTACCAGGCGCGCCTTCGGACTTGCTCAAGAGAAGATCTCATCAGTGTTCGGCGTCACGAAGCTGCGCTTCTCGCATTGGGAGCTTGGGCACAAAGAGCCTCTTGGATGGGATCGCCTGGCGTATCTCAGGGCGTTGGAAGCCATGGCCGAAGTGGTACAGCGTCGCCTTGATAAATAAGAACCCACGCGGAGGGGCGGCACCCGGTGAGGGTGCCGCCCCTCCGCGTTTCCCGCGGGAAACGTCAGGTGCGGTGGGTGAAGCCGAGGGCCGTGGCCACCTTCTTGTAGTCCTGAGCGGGTGTGCTGTTCGGA
Organism: Streptomyces sp. NPDC048389; assembly: GCF_040706335.1. Classification (NCBI taxonomy): domain Bacteria; kingdom Bacillati; phylum Actinomycetota; class Actinomycetes; order Kitasatosporales; family Streptomycetaceae; genus Streptomyces; species Streptomyces sp. NPDC048389. The sequence continues at coordinate 14,651 of NZ_JBEZKP010000055.1, forward strand.
GCGATGATCGGTACTGGGCAGTCATCCCGAGTCATGCCCAGGCATCTGGCCTCATCGCTGGCGAGCCCGGTTCGTCGCTTTAGTTGACATGTCCTCTGCCTCGGCCAAGAGCCTGGCGGCTTCTTCGGGTGCCTCTTCCAGTGCAAGTTTGACCTTCGCTGGGGCGAGAGCGCGGTGCGCTGCCTCAAGCTGGCTGACCGCAGTGCGAAGGCCGGCCAACGCGGGGGAGGCGCTGGGACTCTCGTCCTTGCCGTTCGGGGCCCCTTCCGCGGACTGAGGCTTCCCGGCCTGGCTGGCTGCGAGTTCGCGTGCCAGTGCTGTCAGCTCCTCCTCGGTCAGTACCTTCTCTTCCTTGCGAGGAAGCTGCTGGACGATGCCAGTCAAGGCCTTGACCGGAACCTTCTTGCCGGTGGCGTCCTCGATGGTCTCGATCACCGCGACCGACATTTCCGCGCCGTAGTCCTTGGTGATGCCGTTCAAGGCGCTGGCGGCCTTCTTGCCAATGAAGGGGATGTCTGCACGTGCAGACACATCGTTCGAATTATCTTCGAACGCTTTGTCTGCACGTGCAGACACGAGCTCCCCGACCACGTACGCGGTCATCTCCTCGTACGCCGTCGCCCGCGACTTGCCCAAGGTGTCCCTGACCCACGCCTCGAAGGTCGGATGCGTCTTTCGGTAGAGGTGCCTGGAGTTCATGTTGGCCATCGACTTGCCCAGGACCCACCAGGCGGTCTTGAACTCTTCCACGCCTCGCATGCAGAGGCTGTAGAGGTCCTCTTCCTCAGCCGAGAGAGGGCCGCTGGCGTCAACCTCTTCCGGCTCCGGCAGATCCGCCAGGCGCAGGGCCGGCCGCGGTCGGCCCTGCGCGATGACGACCGGCTCGGGAACCGCGGGGACGTGTTGCGGGCCGACGGGAGCCCCGCCCTCGCCGCCTTCCTCTTCGAGAAGGTCGTCGTCATCGAGGTCGGCGATGCTGTTGCGGCGGCTCACGGGAGCAGGCCCCTGTCCTTCATCTCGGTGACCAGCTGGTCCAGATGTGTACCGGCGGCCTTCACCGGAAAGGGCATCGCCTGCGAGTACTGCTGGACGAAGGGGACCGTGGTGGTGAACACGTTCCACTTCCTCTTGGCGAACCACTTGCGGGCGTCGGGTACCGCATTGGCGTTCGGCTGAGTCGGCACACGGTTCAGCAGCACCCAGGTCTCAGGCGGCTTGGAGTCCACGCGCAGCGGCACGACGTCGTCGATCACCTTGCGCATCGGCAGGTCCCGGATGCGATGGAGATCGCCGGTCGACGGCGAGCTGTTGACGATCGCGATATCCGCGCATCGCAGCACGGACGACGTGACGTCCATGTGGTCTTCGGCGTGGCCGCAGTCGATCATGCCGAAGTGCCCCTCGGGAACCATGGCCGGCATCTTCGTGTGGAAGAGCGGTGTCGCCGCGCCGAGCACCGTGAACGGGAAGTTCGCCTTCTCGTCCCACTTCTGGAACTGGCGGGAGTGGTCGGCGTCGAAGCCGATGATCGGATAGCCGCGCTCGTGCATGGCATGGGCCAGGAACGCCGCGTTGGTGGTCTTGCCCATGGTCCTGGGACTTACGTGCGCGATGAGCATGCGGCGAGCGTACCGAGGACCGGCTCCCTTCCCGCGTTGCCCCTCGAATTTTGCGCGGAGGCTAAGGTCGGTCGGCGTGACCATCGCCCTCTTTGACCTCGACAACACCCTCATCAACCGCCAGTGGGCACTGGCCGCATGGGCGGCCGACTTCTCTCGGGACCACGACCTGGAAGAGGGAGCCGAGCAACGTCTCCTTGACGTGCTCTGCAAGCGCGCCTACCCGGCCACCTTCGAGCGGCTCCGCCAGGAGCTCGCGCTCGAAGCGCCGGCTGCACAGCTCTGGGACGAGTACGTCACCGGAATCGCTGCCGGTGTACCCCGGCGGCAGGACGTCATCGAGGGCCTGGAGCAGCTGCGCAGCGCCGGATGGAGCCTGTGCATCCTCACCAACGGCGCGGCCGACATCCAGCGGGCCAAAGTTGCCGCCGCAGGATTCACCGATGCGGTCGACGCCATCGTGATCTCGGAAGAGATCGGCGCCCGCAAGCCTGAACCGGACGCCTTCCACGTCGCTGTCGCTCGCTGCGGCGGCGCCCCATCGGCACGGGCCTGGATGGTCGGCGACAACCCGGCCGGAGACATCGGCGGCGCCCTCCAAGCCGGACTACGCACCATCTGGCTACGCGGACGCCCCTGGCCCGATGATCTGCCCACACCGCACCATGCCGTCGACGACGTCACTCAGGCCATCACGCTGCTGCTCGCGGGGAGGGACCAGTGACCACCATAGGCCTCCTGCACCCTGGGTCCATGGGCGCGGCCGTCGGCGGCCAGCTGGTCCGCAAGGGGCACCGAGTGCTGTGGTGCCCCACAGGCCGCTCGGAGTCGACTATCGACCGCGCCACCGCCGCAGGGCTGGACGCGATCGACGACCTCACAGCGCTTCTGGGTGAAGCTGAGCTCGTGCTGAGCATCTGCCCGCCGGCCTTCGCCGAACACGTCGCCCGCAGCGCGTCCGGGTACGGCGGAACCTGGGTCGAAGCCAACGCGATCACTCCGCAGAAGGCCCGCCGGATTGCTGCCTCCCTCCCCGCGTCCACGGTCATCGACGCCGGGATCGTCGGCTCCCCGCCCAGGGGAGGAAAGCAGCCGACGCTCTACCTCTCGGGTCCGGCCGGCACCGATGCCGTGCGCGAGGCGTTCGCCGCCACGGACGTACAGACCCGGGTGCTGGGAGATCAAGTCGGGCAGGCATCCGCGCTCAAGCTCTCGTACAGCGCCTACCAGAAGGCGAGCCGGGTCCTGGCTGCCGTCTCGTACGGACTTGCTGCTGAGCACGGCGTTGACCAGGAACTGCTCGACATCGCGGGCAAGCGGCCTGGCTCGTACCTCACCGAGACTGACTACATCCCGAAGACGGCCGCGAGAGCCTGGCGCTGGGGACCGGAGCTCATTGAGGCCGCGGACATGCTCAGCGACGCTGGACTACCTGACGAGATGCTGCGCGCCGCGGCCGCCGCCCTCGCCCGCTGGAAGCAGGTCAAGGACGACGGCCGCATGAACGTGGACCAGGCGCTGGAGCAACTGCGCCGATCGGCAGACTAAGCCGGGCTCGCGCCGGGGTCAGAGGCGCGCCGTACGCGGTCAGCGACGACTTCGGGGGAGTAGGAGCCGGTCGGCACCGTCAGGTCCCACACCTGATCTGGATGCGCGGTGACGTCATCCTGGGTCGCCTGCCATGCCTTGAGTCGGGCCTCGGTGTCCGAGTCGCCACGACCGGCCGACCGCGCCTTGGTCTCCTCCTGGCTGCACCACAGCAACACTGTTGTCCACCGCGCCGGGTACGCCTCGACCACTGCGCGCACTCCCTGGATCTGCCCCAGATGCAGCACAGGCACGAGGCCGGCCGCAACCATGTCGTCCAGGCCCGGCTTGTCGACTGCGTACGTGTTTCCGTACCGGGAGTTCGCGTAGATGACGTCACCCGCGTCCTCAAGCGCGGCCAGCTGCTCCGCGCTGCCCATCCGATAGCCCGACGTCTTCCCGGAGCCGACCTTGAGTCGCTGGAACAACGCGTACGAGGGATCGCACTCGGACAGTGCCCGGGTCACGGTGTCCTTCCCGGCCGCGGGCGGGCCGTACAGGATCACGGCGCGGGGGATCGGGGCGGTGATCATGCGTACATCCTTCCGAGGGCGAGCTTTGCCTGGTCGGTGAGGGAGACGGCGTTCCCGAGGCGGTTGTCGACGACGAAGTGATCGACCTTGGGGCGGAAGCTCTCGTCGATGCCCTTGGTGTACTCGTCCCAGTTGGCGAGCTTCCAGGCATCCCGGGCTGCGGACCGCAGGGTGATGTACTCCCGCATGCTGTCGTGGTCGCACCGCACCCAGATCACCGAGAGCTCAACTCCGAAAGAGCGGCACTTGTTGGCCAGCCGCTGCATCCAGGCCGGGTCGGAGAGCTCCTTGAGGAACGGGGCATCGAGCACCGTGGAGATGCCGGCCTTGATGTTGTCGTACGCCGACTCCATCAGGCACTGGTACTCCGCATCCCGGGCTTTCTCCAGGTAGAGCGGAGTGTGCCGGTCGTGCGGATCACCGCCGTGCGCAGTCAGTAGGGCTTCTACCAGTGGCCGGGTCAGTGAGTCTTTGTCGAGCCGAGGCCAGCCGGTGATATGGCTGATGAACTCCGCCAGCTCGCTCTTCCCGCTCCCCGCGTACCCGCCGACCAGCACCAGATGAGGCCGGTGGGGATCACCACCGGTATGCCGGCGGCGCCACGCATCCATGATCCGGTGCCGCAGTCCGTGATGGTCAACTGACCCGGCCGCATCGATCTGGAGCAGCGCGGACTCCACAGCTTGGACGTGCGCGCCGTTCACCAGGTCGTGCTGTGGAGTGATCTGCGGGAGCTGAGGACTCGTCTCCTCATGGGGGAGCTTGTGACGAAAGCCGAGCTCCCAGGGCGTCGCGTTGTAGAGCGCGCAGTACGCCCGCTGGTACCGCGGATCCGGGTAGCTCTTCCTCGTCTCGTGGGTGAACACCGTCTGGAAGTTCCCCTGGATCGGCGGCGAGAGCTTCAAGAGCTCCCCGATCTTCCGTACTTCCTCACCGGCCTGCTCCAGGGTGAGCCCATGAGCATCGCGTTGCTCACGCAGCCGCTTGTGATCCCATCCCGGCCGTTCCCTCGATGTCACGTCGTTTCCGCCGATCATTTCCATGGTCCGGAGGCTAGGTCTACCTCGCGGGACGTCGGTATCACTGGCTCGTTGAAGAAGAAGTTGAAAACACCGCCTGAGCTGCGCGAATGCACTCCTGTGAACTGCACCATAACGTTCAAGTACGTCAACTCGACAGACGATTCAGCAGGGAAGCCAAGAAGCCCGGGTCATCGACCCGGGCCTCTTAGCGGAGCGGAAGTTCAGGAGGAGATGCCGCGCAGGTGAGCGTTGGCCTCGCGAGCGCCGCTGGCAAGCAGTGGGATCTCCACCACGGTCAGGCCCGCAGCGCAGAGCATCTCGAAGCCCTGGCAGTCGTCAACGAACAGACTCGGCTCGCGCCAGGCGATCACCACGCGAGCGAGGCCAGACTCGAGGATGCGCTGCGTGCATGTGGGCACGGGCTGACGGCGCTGGCTGCACGGCTCCAGCGAGCTGTAGATCGTGCCACCTTGCAAACGCTCAGGGCTTTCGACCTTGGCCAAGGCTGCCGCTTCCGCGTGGACGTGAGGATCTCCACCCTCGCGGGAGTAGCCGCGGGCGACCTCGTTCCCGTCCGAGTCGACGATGACCGCGCCAACACTGAATGCGCCTTCGGCCGGCGGACAGTGATGAGACAGCTCGATCGCCATCCGCATCCACATTTCGTCGGCGTCCGTCCACGCCTGCTCGGTCACTGGCCGCTCTCCTGCTTCGGCAGGTAGCGCAGCAGCACCACGTCCCCGATGGTCTTCGCGTCCGCGAGCGTCATGCGCCGCGTCGACCCGCCAGGGTAAGCGGCCGGGCCAAGGAACCGCGGGGCCGCCGTGTCACCGACCACGAGCGGCGCGATGGCGAGGTGGACCTCATCGGCGAGGCCCTGAGAGAGGAAGGCGGTGTGGATGCTGCCGCCGCCTTCGACCATGAGCTGCTTGATGCCGCGCTCGCCCAGGTCGTCCAGGAGCGCGCCGAAGTCGATGGAGGTTCCGAGTGAGACGACAGAGGCCAGACCCTCAAGCCCGGCCCGGAGCTTCTCCTCTCCCGCGTCGGTGGTGTACGCGACCTTCTCGCCGCCGTGATGCCAGAACTTCGCATCGGGATCGAGGTTGCCGCTGCCGGAGATGGTGACCTTCAGCGGGTACTCAGGCAGGCCACGGGCGACGCGGTCGGCACGTCGCTGCTCGCTGTTCACCAGCAGCCGCGGGTTGTCGGCGCGGATGGTGCCGGCGCCGATGAGGATTGCATCGGACTCAGCGCGGACCTGGTCGACGCGGTCGAAGTCTTCGCTGTTGCTCAGCAGGAGTCGGTCGGGGCTCGCATCGTCGATGTAGCCGTCGACTGAGGTGGCAACGCTCAGTAGAACGTACGGGCGGGGCAAGGTCATCTCCCTGGTCAAAGCAACAGTGGGCAGCAGAGCGCGGCCATCAGGCCTCATGGAGCACCGACGCGTTGAGCGCATCCTGAAACTCGCGCACGGACGGGACCGTACGCCACTGCTGCAGGTCAGTGTCGAGCTGCGCCAGCTCGGTCATGATCCGGGCCGACCCCGTCTCGGTGCCGATGGAGAGCGCCTCGAGTCCGATGCTGGCTGCTTGATCGGCTTCCTGGCTCCCGGCGTACGCCAACGCTTCGCGGGCCAAGTACACGCCGCGGTCGCGGTGGTAGCCCGCGGGTAGAGCGTCGATCGCCGTGCGGAAGCCGTCAGCTGCCGCCTTGTGATCTCCGAGAGCCGACAAGCTGCGCGCTCGATGGACGTCGATGTACGCGTCGTCCAGCCAGACGCCCCAGCTTGTGGAGGGATCGGGGTCCACCTGGTGCAGCAGCTCCTGGGCGTGGTCGTACGCCCGGAGCGTCCCTGTCGCATCACCCCGGAGTGCATACCCGTGCGCGGAATAGGTCGCCGCGACCGCTGCGAGCCGAGTGCGTGGACGAGCCGTCTCCTCAGCAGCCTCCGCGACGTCGATGGCCTCAACCGGGTCCTTCATGTCCCCGGCCAGCTGACTCTTGCGCGCCAGGATGTACACGGTCAGATCCGGATCTCCAGCCCCGTGTGACCACTGAAGCGCGCGGTCCGTCCAGTACTGAGCCGCCCTGTGGTCGCCCGCGTCCTGGTGGAACCAGCCGCACAGCTCAGCGAACTGCGTCCGGACCTGGAGAAGCTGGCGCCGGTCCGCGCCGCCCACGTGCTCGCGCATCGCGGTGATGGCGTTGATCTGCTCCTGCACCTTGGGGATCAACTGGTGAGGGCCGAACAGGTTGTCCGAGTCGATGAGCACCCGGCGGATCGCCTGGAGGTGCTCGATCGGATTGCGGTCCGGCGCCACCAACCGCGGGAGCGTCGATGAACTGGCCTCTGCCAGCGGAGCACCCGCGATGCCCACAGCCGCGGCACCGAGGCCTCCCAAAAACGCCCTTCGAGGTACAGACACGAAGATGATCCTTCCGTCGGAAGTCCGGCAGGGGACAGAGATCCCCTCCGCATCCGACAGTGCCTGTACGTCCGGATTGTCAGCCAGAGCCACTTGCCCATTGGCCACATGAAGCCCCGCTTTAGCCACATGAGCCTGGGACAAAACGTCCACGCCGACGCCGCTCTGGATCATCTCCTGAAGCCGAACCAGCGCGCCGCCGGCTCCCAACGCATCGTCGTACGCCCGAACCAACGAGGCTGACGGTGCCTGCTCCCCGCGCTCAGCACGGCCCATGTAGCTGTAGTCGTACCTGATCCGAGCCTTCAACTTGGCCAGGGACAACTCGCGCTGGGTACGCCAGGCGCGCATCTCCGCACCCAGGTAGTGCTGCGGGCTCTTGTGCGGTGTCAATTCATTCGGCCGCTGCCCCACGCCGTCCTCCCCGATGTGGCCCACGTGGCCAACCAGCGGCGGCCACATGCTGCACCTGCCGATCGGCCTTGCCTCACAGCTACAACCGGATCACAGGCAGTACCAGCCTATCGACCGCAGCTGACAGGCGGTACGGACGAGCGGGAGGACCTCCGGATGCAGCGCCAACACCCGGCACCTACACGAGTTTTCAACTCGCCCCTTTACCCAGATGAAGTCCGGGTTGAAAGAGAACCGCAGAGCATCGTGATACTGCCCCGCCCCGCCGAACGGTTGGCTTGTCCTACCGATCACCGCAGCTCGGAGGGGGCACCGATGAACGTACTGCCGCTCGACACCGCAACCGAACTCGCCGTCCGCGTCGCCATGGTTCGCGACTCCGTCCCGATGGACGAACTGGCGGCCGCGGTCGACGAGATGGGGGAGTGCCGGCGCTTCGACTCCGAGCGCTGGCTCATGGACACGGTTGGTACCCGCTCCTTTGCCCGTGACCTCGTACGCACCGAGCAGGAGCGCAGCATCTGCCAGGCCTGCTCCGTCCGCGACCGCTGCCTCTCCCTCGCGATCCTCACTGGCGACACCCGGGACAGCATCCACGGCGGCCTGCTCCCCCTCCAGCAGCGCTACGTCGCCAGGGCGGCTCCGTTCGTGGACAGCTCCCCTGCTCCGACCCCCCTCCCGCGTCGACTGGAGAAGCATCTCGAAGCAGCTTCCACCTGCAAGGCCGCGTGAAGCGATTCTAAGTAGCGGAAGAAAGTAGCGGTGCCAGGTTGTGTGAAACGGTCGGCCCGCGTACCTTGTGTCAGGTAAGCAAGTAGCGCATGCGTGTTGTGTAGCGCTGATGGGTGACGCGTTCGACCGGGAGGAGAAGACATGACGAACTGGATCGGGGATCGCTTCCACGCGGACCCCTGGATCGTGATCGCGGCGGGGGGTGTCCTCGCGCTGATCCTGCTGCTCGTGGTGGTGAAGCAGGTGCAGAAGCTGCTCGCCGAGCGCCGCGCGCTGCTGGAGGAGATCGGGGAGCCGGAGCAGAAGCGCCCGCTGTCCGTCGTGATGCTGTCGGTGGCCGCGGTACTGGCGACCGGGGTGTCGGGTGACACGGCCTGGCGGTTCGTCGGCAGCGAGCTGGGGATCACCAACGAGTTCGAGCGGGCCTTTCTGTTCGGCGTCGGTGAGATCGCCCTGTTCTCCCTGGCGCTGGCGGCCCGCACCAACCTGCGGAACCCGGAGAAGAACCGCACGGGCGCCCCGGGCATCGCGGTGTGGATGGTGTCCGCGTTCCTCGCGGTCCCCGCGTTCACCGAGTCCGGCAGTCTCCCGGCCGCGCTGTTCCGCACGGTGATGGGCCCGATGGCCTCTGCGTTCCTGTGGCATCTGGCGATGGGCATCGAGCTCCGGCAGGCCAACCCGAAGGCCCGTGACAACGGCCTGTGGGCGTTGCTGGTCGGGCAGATGCGGGAGCGGACGCTGGCTCGTCTGGGCCTGGTGGAGCGCGACCGGGACGCCGACCAGATCGCCCGTGACCGGGCGACGGTCAAGGCCGCGGCGCTCACCGAGAAGTACGAGGCGCAGCTCAAGAACGGCAAGGACGGCAAGGAAGGGATGCGGTCGCGGCGCACGGCGCGGCGGATGCAGAAGCAGTTCCGCAAGGCCGGCGTCGCCACCATCCAGGCGCAGCGCGACCAGCTCCTGGCGCTGCGTGCGGTCTCCCAGCACACGCGGGGCCTGGTCGACGTCCAGCTGGACTCGCCGTGGATCACGACTGCGCCGGTCGTCACGGTCCAGGCGACGGAGGCGGACCCCCTCCCCGCGTCGAACGGTCCGAAGGTCTCGCTGATCAAGACGGTCGACCTGGACGAGGAGTGGAAGCGCATCGCCGAAGCGACCAAGGACGACGACGGCGACAACCCGGACGACGACCCCAAGGGCCCCGGCGGCGCTCCGCTCCCGGAGCAGGCGTCGGGCGATGCCGAGGCCGTCGCGAACGCGACCGTGTGGGCCCGCGAGGAGGAGCCGGAGGCCGCGCCGGAGCCGGAGCCGGTTCTCAGCGAGGCCGAGGTGCACGCCAAGGCGCTGGAGCCGCTGAACAACGCGGACGCCATCCGGTACGCGATTCGCGAGACCGGCAGCGCAGTGGCCGGGCAGCTCGTTCGGTGGCTCGCTGAGCACGGCAAGCAGGGCGTGAACGAGGGCCAGGCGTACCGCGTCGCCAAGAAGCACTACGACGAGCAGCGCCGGAGCAACATCCGTCCGCTGCGCCCTACGACAGGGGCCTGATGTGGAGGCCGGACGGCAGGGGATTGCAGGCGGCCGAGTTACCGCGCTGTCGCTCTCCTGGCCGGTTCCGGCGATACACCAGGGCTACAGCAGGCCCCCTCAGCAGGAATCAAACAGCAGAACACCAGTTCAACCCCGTAGTGAACGGGTGGTCCGGTCGGCGGGTTCATCGCCTGGCAGCAGTGCCCGCCGACCGGTACGGCCCTTCAACTCAGCAGAGGAGACGACCGTGAGCAGCAGTCTGGCAGGCGGAGAGCAGGGTCCGGAGCGGGACGGGACCGGCAACGAGGACACGTGGAGCAGCGGGAGCAGCGCCATCGAGCAGCGGGAGGGCCTGCCCCTGGTGGTCCTGGAGGACGAGGCGGCCTTGTTCTTCGGCACGACGGGCAGCGGCAAGTCCCGGATGAAGGACGTCCTGGCGGCGCAGATGCTCTTCGCGCAGGGCCGCACGAGCACCGTCCACGTGGTCGACGGGAAGTCCGCCGGCCTTGAGGCGGGTGAGTGACGATGCCCGTATGGATGATCGGAGCGGCGGTCCTGCTGCTCGTGCTGCTCTTCAGCCCCGGCCGGGGCGGGAGCCGTAGCGAGCGGCGGCTGCTGCGCACGATGGCCCGGCAGCAGATGCCGATGCAGCCGGCGGATGCGCCCGGCTGGATGCCCGGTGCCTGGGCGAACGGGCACAAGCGGCACTGGGTGAGCCTCATGCCCAGGTGGGCCGTGGCACTGTTCCTCCTGGTCTTCGCGGTGGTGCTGGTGGCCGTGATCTGGCTCTGGATGAACTACCGGACCTGGTTCGTCACCACGGTGCTGGTTCTCCTGGCGGCCCTGGTGTGGGTCTGGCGCCGGGGCCGGGCGGCCCGTCGCCACCGTGACCAGGTTGTTCGCCCGTTCTTCGCCGCCGCCAAGAAGATCCTGACGGACATCCCGGCCACCGACGACTCCCGCCGGTGGGTCACGATCCCCCAGCACCTCATGGGTCCCGAGGCGGAGCGCCGCCTGCTGCGGGAGCGTCTCCCGCAGCGCCTGGTGGAGCGCATCGACGCCTCCGCGACGGTGGCCCGCCTCTCCCTGGCCTGGGCGAAGCTGCTGCGTCGGCCCGTCGCCTGGCTCGACTGGTTCCGCGCGCTGAAGCTGGTGGCCTGGTGGCTGGAGCGCCGGGCCGCGGCTGAGGCCGACGCGGCCCTGTCGGTCAAGATTCCGCCGGAGGCCGAGCTGGGCGACGGCGAGCAGACGCGGCTGAAGAACCTGGTCAGCCGCCGGATTCCGGGGGAGTGGGACGCGTCCTGGGACCACCAGAACTTCGTGGTGACGTTCAAGCACCCGCCGCGCCCGCCGGCCAAGGTCCTGTTCAACGAGGTCCAGGACATCATCGACAGCCTGCCGGATTCGCAGGTCCTGCTGGGCCTGGGCACCCGCAACGAGAAGATCGTCCTGGACTTCGAGGACGAGACGCCGCACGTGGGACTGTCCGTCGGCACCGGTGGCGGCAAGTCCAGCACGCTGAGGAACATCATCGTCCAGCAGATCCGCAAGGGCGCTGAGAAGTTCATCATCATCGACCCGAAGCTGATCTCGCTGGACTGCCTCGACGGAATTCCCGAGGTCGAAATCCACACCGAGATCATGGAGCAGTGGGCCGCCATCGCGAAATTCGCGCTGGAAATGGAGCGCCGCTACCAGATCAAAAAGGCCGACAAGTCCGCGACTTTCCCGCGCTGGTTCCTCGTCATGGAGGAGCAGAACGACTTCGCGGAGGAGTCCTACCAGACCTGGATGGACGTCAAGGACAAGAAGGACCCGGCGCGCCCGCCGGTGTTCGGCCAGGTCGCGAAGAGTCTGTTCAAGGGCCGTCAGGCCAACATGAACATTATTTCGGTCTACCAGCGGCTTACCGCACGTGCCGCAGGCGGTACCGAATTGCGTGACCAGTACGGCGCGAAGATTCTCGCCCGTTTCTCCCCGCAGGCGTGGAATTCGCTCGTGGCGACGACGCCCCGGCCGAAGTCCAGCCGCCACAACGGCCGCGCGGTCGTGGTGATCGGGGGGTCGGAGCGGGTGTGCCAGCTGGTGTTCGTGGACGAGCGCGAGGCCCGCGAGTACGCGCTCAACGGCCGCGACCCGGTCGCGCCGGCGCCCTACGTTTCGATTGCGGAGCGTGAGGCCGAGGCCCTTCCGGAGCCGGTGTCCATGGTCAAGGCGGAAGTGTCCACGCCTAGCGATCACCAGGGAAGTGTCCATGGACAGTCCATGGATAAAACCGACAGTAACGGGGCAAGCCAGACCGTCACTGAAAGTGATGTCCATAGGAGCGAAGACGGAGTCGTCGTCCCCCTGATCAAGCCCAGCCCGGAGCCGGAGGCGATCGTCGGCAACGACGCCGCCGCCGCCTTCCTGGAGATGCCGAAGGACAACTTCGTCAAGGCCCGCCAGCGCTACAAGAAGCGCGAGGGCGAGGACATCCCGGGCACGTTCCAGGTCGGGAATTACCCCGCCTGGTGGCCCAAGGACCTCAAGCGCTGGCAGGCGAAACTCCCCCGCACGGGAGTCAAGGAAGTCGCCAACCGGTAGAAAAACCCTGCGGGTCGGCGGCCCGGATATCACAGGCCGGGCCGCCACTCCCGGTAATCCATAACCCATTCCCATCACGGCCCGGGATACCTCTATCCCAAAAACGAGCGAATAGCGGGGAATTAGAAATGGCTAACGTCTCGATCGTCATACTCCTGGCCCTGGTCTGCGCCGCCTGCGTCAAGTTCGGCGTCATGAAGGTCTGGCACATCCTCGTCGCCGGTTCATTCGGCTTCTACGTCGCCTCTTCCTCCATCGGTCCCACGGTCGGAGAAGGACTTACCAATTTCTTCACCTGGATCGGATCACTGAGTGTCTGACCGGCCGACGTCGCTGATCCCCGGCGCACCCGCCCCGGGCATCGGCGTCGACGACCGGCCGGCCCCCGGCCGCCAGGACGAAGGAGCTCCACCGAAAAAAGTTCGCGCCGACTGTCACACGCACCCCCCGAAAAACAACCCGTAGCAGATGGACACCCCTCTCGAAGGAGACCGACACCGTGACCACCGACCAGCCCGACGAGCAGGACCCGAAGACCAACATCCACGAGCTCCAGCCCTTCCCCGCCCCGCGCCCCGAGGGCGACACCGCCACCACGGACAAGACGCCGTCGACGTGGCTGGCCAACGGCGGCTACGGCCGGAGCGTCACCAACGTGCTGCTGCACCGCGCGAAGGACGCCTCGGGGGAGTGGCTGTCCGACCGGGGCGACGAGGTGCGCCAGGCCGTCACGGGCGGCTGGGACGAGACCGAGGACTGGATCAAGGCGACCCTCGGGGGCCTCGCGCTCCTGGTCGTCCTCGGGGTCGGCGGCACCCTGCTGACCGCCCTCATCAAGGGCATCCTCGCGCTGGCTTCGCTGATCACCAACGTGCACGTCGACACCGGGCCGCGCTCCCACACCGGCCTGCTGGCCACGATCACCGAACCGGTCCGCGCCTACCTCACCGGCCAGACCCGCGGCCTGGCCGTCAGCGCCGGCACCGCGTACGCGGCCTGGCAGCTCGCGGTCCTCGGCACCGGCTTCCTGTCCTGGGCGACGACCTCGTTCGGCGCGCGCTTCGCCTGGGGCGTCGTCGGGGCCGGCACCGCCTGGATGGTCTGGAGCGGAGCTCCGGCCACCGGCCGTGAAGTCGCCACCGGCCTGACCGTCCTGGCCTGGGGCCTGCTGTCGATCGTCGCGCTGCGCGGCTTCCGCATCCGCGGCCTGTGACCCGACCGTCCGGCGGGCGCACGGCCCGCCGGACGGAGCCCACCTCGCAGACACCGACGAAGGAGACCGAGATGAACCTCACCGAGACCCTCACGACCGCCACGCCCCACACCGACCGCGAGGACCTGATGCGGCACCTCGACGCGCAGACCGACACCGCGTACGGGCTGATGGAGGTCGCCGCGATCCAGGCCGTACGGCTGCTGCCCGACCCGCCCGCCTACCAGGCCGGGATCCTCGGGGCCCGCCGCCAGGCCGCCGACGTTGCCGTGCTCATCGAGGCGATGTCCACGGCCGCGACCGCCAACGGCCAGATCGAACTCGCCCAGCGCCTGGGCACCGCCGCCGAAGACGCGCACGACCTGCTGATCCTCCTGGCCCACGCCGCGCACGGCACGATCCCCGCCGACCCCGACGACGAGGACCCGCAGGACGGCGAGAAGGACCAGGCCGCCGAACACGTCGCGGCCTGACACGAGAAGAGAGAAGGAGAACCCCCGCCATGAAGTACCGAGTCGAGATCCCGACCCAGCACAAGGAGACCGGCGCCAAGGGCTGGCAGTGCGTGGTGGTCGACGCGACCGTCACCCGCGAGGCCCGCTCGCTCGCGCTCCTGGAGGCCGGCGACCTGACCGCCATCCGGCACCGCCGCGACGCGGTCCTGGTCCTCAACGACCCCGCCCGGCCGATCAACGTCATCGACGTGACGCTCGGCTGAATTCGCCCCGGGGCGGCCGTCCACCGGCAAAGGAAAGCCGGCCGCCCCGGGCCCCCGGAACCCCAACAGAGAACCGGAGACCCCCATCATGACCGCAACGCTCCAGCAGATCGAGTCCAGCGCCCAGATGCTGGCCGACGAGGTGGAGGGCTGGCTCAAGAACCTCACCGAGACCAGCCCCGCCAACCCCCTCCCCGCGTCGCCCGTCCCGGCCGCGAAGCTGACGTTCGACATCAAGGCACTCGCGGCGGCCGGCCTCGCCGAAGTCGAGCGCAGCCAGCGCGCCACCCTCGCCGCCCAGCAGCTCGCCCGGCCCGGCCTGCTCGCCCGCATCACCCGCCGGCACCTGCGCCCCGCCGACCGCGCCAGCGTCCACATCCGCCGCGCCGCCGCCGAACTCGCCACCGGCGGATGGTGCCGCGGCGTCCTGCGCGACAACCGCGGACAGCACTGCATCCTCGGTGCCCTCCAGGCCGTGCCCGCCGACCACGACACCGCGCTGCGCTCCCACATCCACATCCGCGCCGCGATGACCACCCCGGCCTACGCGCAGCCGTCCGACGCGTACATCGAGCGCCTGGAGCAGGACGCCCGCCGCCACGGCCAGGACGCCGCCGCCGTCCGCCGCGCCCACGAGATCGCCGTGCACAACAACGTCGCCGCCCCCACCGTCGGCGCGGTGCTGGAGCTCCTGGAGCGCGCCGCCGCCATCGCGGAGAGCTCCGGCGACTGAGGTGTCCGCTTTCCCGAAGAACATGACCGCCACCAGCACCAACCGACCCGAGAAGAGGAACCCCATGGCCGTCCCCTACACCCCCGACCCGCACAACAAGCAGCTGCTCCCGCTGGGCGTCGACCCGTCCAACAGCCGCCCGATCACCCTCGACCTCGACCTGTACCCGCACCTGCTCATCGAGGGCGGCACCGGTAGCGGCATCTCCTCCACGCTGCGCCTGATCACCGCCCACACCGTGGCGACCGGCGGCGTGGTCGACATCATCGACCCCCGGACCGCCAGCCTCAGCGAGTTCGACGGCGTTCCCGGCGTGCACATCAACACGGACCCCGCCACGTTCGCCGCGCAGATCGAGGCGTTCCACGCGGAGATGCAGCAGCGCTTCGAGCAGTCCGTGACCGGGCCGCGCCGCCTTCTGGCCGTCGACGACCTGGCGACCTCGATCGTGGCGGCCCGTCACTCCGAGGGCCCCGACCTGAAGAACGCGGTGCGGATGCTGGGTGAGGTCGCGTTCGCCGGCCGCGCGGTCCGTATGCACCTGGCCCTGGGCAGGGCGGACCGCGCCGCCTTGCGCCGCCTAGGCGACGCGGGCCAGCTGCGGGAGGCCGCCACCGTGCTGCTCCTGGGCAAGTCGTCCCGGATGACCGCGCAGCACCTGGGCGTCGACCCGCTGATGCGCCGCAGCTATCCCGGTGCCGCCGTGCTGAAGACCCCCGGCGCCAGCAGCCGGCAGATCGCGCTGGCCTACCTCACCGAAGAGCAGGCCCGCATCGTCGCGACCCGGGCCCCGGCCACCGGCTGAATCTCCGGCCACTGTCCACAGGCAAAACCTTTCACCATCTCCAGGCGGCCCGGAGTTTTCCCGGCTCCGGGCCGCCCGACCCGAGAGGTACGACCGATGAACCGCAGCACCGGAACGACCCGACTGCCCAACTGGATCCGTCGCTGTTCCCGCCCCCGGCCCTCCACCGGCGGCAGCCCGCTTCCGGGCTCCTCCCGGCAGGAGACCCGTCGGTGAGCGACCTCGACACCGCCCTCGACTCTCTCCAGTGCGCCGCCACCGGCCTGGTCACCGACTTCGCCGACGTCCTGGTCCGCGGCTGCCTCAAGGAACACCCGGACCTGGTCGCCTACCGGCTGGCCGTGCTGTCCGGAGCCATCGACAAGGTGCACGCCCTCGTCCTCGCGGAACGGGCCGGAAGCCAGTGGGCGCCGCTGCCCGCCGACCCGGCCGCCGCCCACGCGACCGACACCGCACAGGTCACCCACCACCGCTGCACGTGCCCGTTCTGCCTGCACGGCGACTGACCGCACCACCTGCACCCCGCCCATGCAAGAAGGGGCGTGCCCTCCCGCCTACGAAAGCGAGCGCACGCCCCAACGCCCCAACAAGGAGCAGACCGAGATGACCACACTCAACGCCCCGCCCGCAACCGAACTGCTGCCCGCACAGAACAGTGCCAGCTCCTGGTGCCCGGAGTGCGACGGCCGCGGCTGCACCCGCCTCACCGCGTTTCCCGCGGGAAACCCGCGCGCCGGCCTCACCGCCGACGAGGCCGCCCGCGCCCACGGCAACGGCGCCCACGTCCACTACGTGCCGCGCGGCGACCAGTTCGCCGTCGTCGTGCCCGCCGGGGAGGTGCGGTGATGTTCGAGACCGCCATCCTCACCGCCGCCGCGATACCGGCCGCAGGCTGGGCCGCCCACGCCGCGTTCCTCTACCGCCAGCTGCGCGCCGAACGCACGGATCCCCTCACCGGCCTCACCGACCGCCGCACCTGGACGCGCCGCACCGACCGGATGATCCGCAAGGGCACCGCGAACGCCGTTCTCCTTCTGGACCTCAACGGCTTCAAGCCGATCAACGACACCTTCGGCCACGACGCGGGCGACGCCGCACTCATCGCGACCGCCGCCCGGCTGACCGACTTCCTCGAGGACCGCAGCACCACCCGCCCGGCCCTGACCCGGCTCGGAGGAGACGAGTTCGCCGCCGCGTTCACCACCGGCGACCTCCCGGCCGTACGGGCCGGCCTCGCCGACGCGCTGGCCCAGCCCGTGCCGTGGCCCGGCGGACCACTCACCTTCACCGCCTCCATCGGCACGGTGCACACCACCGAGCTGCCGCAGCCGTCCGCGTCCACCGCCCTCAAGGCCGCCGACACCGCCATGTACGAGGCCAAGGGCCGCGGCCGTCGCGGGCGCCGCGCCCTTCGACCGCTGCCGCGCCGCCTGTCCGCACTCCTCAGCGGGAGGGCCGCCTGATGACGCCGCCGACCATCACCGAACCCGATGCCGTACGGGCCCTGACCGTGTGGCAGCCCTGGGCCGACGCCCTGGCCTACCTCGGCAAGGACATCGAGAACCGCGGGCGCCGCACCACCTACACGGGTGTCCTCTATCTCCACGCCGGACTGCGCACCGACCAGACCGCATACGCCCAGCTCCCCGGCCGGGAGGACCTGCCCGGCGTGCGCGGCGCGGTCATCGCCGTCGCCCGCCTGACGGGCGCGCACACCGACTGCGACGCCTCGTGCAGCGCCTGGGCCGACAAGAGCGCCGCCTGGCACTGGGAGATCTCCGACGCGGCGCCACTGGCGACCCCGGTGAAGGCGACCGGCCGCCAGGGTCTGTGGATCCCCGACCCGGAGCTTCGCGCGCGCGTCGGTGCCCTCACCCCTTCCCTGCGTCGCTCCGTGCTCGAAGGAAGGTCCCGCTGATGTTGGACATCTACGACGAGTTCGCCGGCGTCGGCGGCTCTTCCCAGGGAGCCACCCAGGTTCCTGGCACCCGCCTCATCTTCGCGGCCAACCACAACAAGCAGTCCGTGGCGAGCCACGCCGCGAACTTCCCCGACACCGACCACTTCGAGGGCGACGTCGCCCGCGCCCGGATCGAGACGTTCCCGCGGGCGGACATCTTCTGGGCCTCCCCCTCGTGCCCGCCCTGGTCGAACGCCCGGGGCAAGCGCCGCGACTTCGACTCCAGCACCCAGGGCGTCCTGTTCGGGGAGAGCGAGCCCGACCCGGAGACCAAGAGGTCCCGGGCCCTGATGGAGGAAGTCCCGCGCTACCTCCGGGCGATGAACCTGCGCGGCAAGCCGGTCCTGGCCGGAGTCGTGGAGAACGTCATCGAATGCCGCAAGTGGGACCAGTGGGGGCGCTGGCTGCGCGAGATCCGCGCGGAGGGGTACAACACCCGCGTCATCGCGATCAACTCGATGCACGTCGTCGCGCGGCGCTCGAAGCGGGCCCCGCAGTCCCGCAACCGGCTGTTCGTCGGCTACTGGCACAAGAGCCTGGGGCGCGCCCCCGACTGGGACAAGTGGCTGCGCCCGGTCGCGTACTGCGTCCCGTGCGACCGCCCGGTGAGGGCGCTGCAGGTGTTCAAGAAGCCGGGCGTCGACATGGGCGCCTACGGCCGCTACGGCCAGTACTACTACCGCTGCCCGCAGGTCGGGTGCCGCAACGCCATCGTGGAACCCGCCGTCGTCCCCGCGTCCGCCGCGATCGACTGGTCGATGCCGGGTCAGCGCATCGCGGACCGCAGCGAGCCGCTCGCCGACGCCACCATGGACCGGATCCGGGCGGGGATCGCCAAGTACGCCAGTCCCGTCACCGTCCCGGCCGGCGGCACCTGGCGCAGCGAGGCCGCCCCTCTTCACCGGCCGATGCCGACCCGTACGACCCGTGAGTGCGACGGGCTGGCCATCCCGCCGTTCCAGATCTCCCTGCGCGGGGGCGGCTGCCGCACCGCGGCCCGGTCCGTCGACGAGCCCGTCGGCGCGGTCACCGCGTCGGGCAACCACCACGGTCTGGTCACCGCACAGACCCTGCTCGTCCCGTACTACAGCAACGGCAACGCGCGCCCGGTGAGCGACCCGGTCGGCACGCTCACCACGAAGGACCGCTGGTCGGTCGTGGAAGCCGCCCGGGAGATGGACATGGGCGACGTCCGGTTCCGGATGCTCCAGCCCCACGAGATCGGCCGGGCCATGGCCTTCCCCGACGACTACATCGTGCTCGGGAACAAGACCGACAAGGTTCGCCAGTACGGCAACGCCGTCACCCCGCCGGTCGCCGAACTCCTTGTCTCTGCCCTCGTGGAGGCCATCACCGGCGAGGACCTGGAGGTGGTCGCGTGACGCGCCACGCCGGTGAGGGCCAGCTCGACCTGTTCGCCGCCGCCGTCACGCCGGCCGGACCCGCCGCCCCGGCGCGCCGCGCCCCGGCGACACCGCCACCGGCGGCCCCCTGCGCGTCGGAACCGATGAGCCCGGCCGCCGTCGCGTGGATCGAGCAGCACGTCATCGCCGACTTCCACCTGGCCAACGAGGACATCTGGTGGTGCGGCCCGGATCAGGACTGGTCGGCCAGCTGTGCCTGCCAGCTCCCGTGCCCGTGCACGCACGGGCAGCACGACCGGTGCCGCGCCCTCTACGCCCGACCCGACCGCCTCGTCCGGGCGACGCCGGAGACCCACCTGCGCCGCCCCGCCGCGTACCGGCTGGCGCAGCCGGGGCTGTTCACCCCGGTCTGGCTCGCCGACCGGGTGTGCCGGCCGCTGTGCCAGTGCCCGACGTGCGGGACGCACACCCCGGCGACGACCGTGGTGTGCCTCAAGGGCCGCCAGGGCGACCCGCTGCTGTCCACCGACCGGTTCGTCTACGTCGGCCGCCCAATGTTCCAAGGCGGCTGGCGGCTGCACGGCCACCTCCTCGCCAACCCGTTCAAGGTCGGCAAGGACGGGAGTGCCGACGAGGTCGTCGCCCGCTACGAAGACTGGCTCACCGGGCGGCCCGCCCTGCTGGAGCGGGAGCTGCCCGCGCTGCGCGGCAAGGTCCTCGGGTGCTGGTGCGCTGACGGCCAGCCGTGCCACGCCCGGGTCCTGGCCGCCCTCGCCGACCGGGAGGCGCAGCGATGAGCGGCCACGACGAATTCCGGAGCTGGCGCTGGGACCGCGAGGACAAGGCCGCCAACCGCCAGGCCCTGGTCATCCATCGGCACGGCCACCGCATCGTCTGCGACCACCACGGCCTCCTGATCGACGGCCAGCGCATCGACACCAAGCCCGTCTACGACCCCAGCCCGCTGGAGAACGGCGACAAGCCCGAGCCCGCCCTCGACCTGGCCGACAACGGCCGCCTCGTCTACCGCGGCCGGGCCGTCGCCCTCCTGCACCCGCGCGAGGACGGCACCGCCAACCCGGGCCGCCTCGAACTGCTCACCGCAGCCTCTTCCCCGCGTCACTCCACCCCACGAAGGAGCACCGCCGCATGAAGCTCATCCTCGACTCCGCCGAACTGACCACCGCTCTGCGCCTGGTCGCCCGCCGCGTTCCCACCCGCCCCGCCGTCCCGGTCCTGGCCGGGATGAAGCTCACCGCGAGCGGCGAGACGCTGACCCTGGCCGCGTACGACTTCTCCGTCAGCGCGCGGGCCGAAGTCCCCGCCGCCGTACGCGAAGCCGGCACGGTCGTCATCCCGGGCCGCGCGCTGCGGGACCTGGCGCGGACGCTGCCCAAGGACGGCACGGTCGACCTCACCGTCGAATTCGGCCGGGCCCACCTGTCCTTCGCGCAGACCCGGGTCAGCATCCCGGTCCTGCCGGCGGACGAATACCCCACCCTGCCGGACCCCGCCCCGGCGCCGGCCACGCTCACCGGCCGCGACTTCGCCGCCGCCGTCCACCAGGTCGCCATGGCGGCCGGGACGGACGAGACGCTGCCGATCCTCACCGGCCTGCGCCTGGAACTGTCCGGCCACCAGCTCCAGCTGGCCGCCACCGACCGCTACCGCGTCGCCTACCGCGAGCTGCCCTTCGAGGGGACCGGCCGCCGCACCCCGCAGTCCGTCGTCGTCCCGGCCAAGGCCTTCGCCGACACGGCCTGGGGGCTCCGCCGCGCGGACACGGTCACGCTCGCTCTGCCCCGCACCGAGGACCAGCCGCTCACCTTGGCGGCCGACGGAGTCTCCTTCACCCACAAACCGCTGGACGGCGGCAGCTACTTCCCGAAGCTGCGCCCCTTCCTCCCCACCGAGTTCGCCACCACGCTCACTGTCGCCACCCGCCCGCTCGTCGACGCGCTCAACCGCATCGAGCTGGTCGGCGAGCGCAACGTCCCGGTGCACCTGCACGCCGACCCGGCCGGCCAACTCCTCATCCGCAGCGGCTCCAGCGACATCACCCAGCTCACCGACCGCATCGACGGCTGCGCCATCGAGGGCGAGGAGATGCGGATCGCGTTCAACCCGCGCTTCCTCCTCCAGGGCCTGCGCGCCCTCAAGTGCCGCACCGTGCAGGTGAACCTGGTCAGCCCGTACAAGCCCGCGCTGCTCCACGACGCAGCCGCAGACCGAGCCGCGCTGCGCTACCTCCTGATGCCCATCCACATCAAGGAGGGCGACACCGCAGCCAACTGACCTGCTGGGCAGGCCCGGTCGCCGCTGAGGCGCCGGGCCTGCCGCTCGTAATTTGTGTGACGAATTTTGATGGGAGTGGCGAGTCTTGATCCACGGGGCGCTGGTGTCGTGTAGGTTGTTGGCTGATCAGTTTGCTAAAGAACGATGGGGAGACGTCAATGCGCTCTGGCGAGCCACCGACCTCAGCTCACCGTGGACCGGACCAACGGCAGGGGGTGACGTTCGCGGAGATCGCCCGCATGTCGGGCGCCGTGTCGAGACCGACCGCGCAGTCGATCGCCGCGACGGCCGGGGTGCCGGGGCACGGAGTACGGCGCGGCATCACGCCGGAGAACGGCCGGCGGATGGCCATGGCGCTGTCCGTGGGGCTGCTGAACGCCACCGCGGCCCGAGCCATCGCGAAGGACCCGAAATCCTTCCTCGCCTCACTGCACGAGTTGCAGGACCTGGTGGAGGAGATCGTCCGCGACCGGCGGGAAGGGCCTGGCGTGATAACGGCAGCCTGACCCCGGGCACGACAAAGGGCCGGTACCCCTGCGAAAGAGAATCCGGCCCCTCATCTGAAGATCGCCACCTGCACCCGATCGGGGTTATCAATCCCGAAGGACCTCGGCCTTATCAACCGGCGTCAAGGGAGCAGGTGACGACTCGCTCTCTTGGAAGGGTACCCATGGCTCCGGCCATCAGCCACATCCCCAGCTCATATGACCCCTATGTCACCAAGACGGATCTCACCCACGGCGGTGAGGCCCGATGACCACGCAGTCCCACACCCGCACCGCCAGCTCGCACGACCGCTCCAGCCTGGAGCGCTTCACCAGCGCACTCGAAGCCGCCGACTGCAACCCCCGCCCCCGCGGCGACGGCCTCGACGCCCTGTGCCCGGTCCACGACGTGAACAGCCCGTCGCTCTCCGCCGACTGGAAGCCTCCCACGCACGACAAGTCCGGCCGCGTCGTCTTCGACTGCAAGGCCGGCTGCGACCGCAAGGCCGTGATCGACGCCCTCGGACTGTCCTGGGCCGACCTGTACGACGGCCTGTCCGCCGACGCGCAGGCCAAGGCCGGACGGACCACCCCCCTCCCGCGTCGCCGTACGTCCACCGACGCCCCGGCAGCGCCGCGCCGCGCGCAGGCCACCGGAGCCAAGGACGTCGCCAAGGCCCGCAAGACCGCGCAGGCACAGATGAAGAAGGCGATGGCCGGGCACAGCCACGCCTACGCCGTCACCACCCACACCTACACCGACGCCCAGGGCACCGTCCTGGCCCGGATCCACCGGCACAAGTGCACCGATGCGGCCTGCCCCGACACCAAGAAGAAGGGCCGCAAGTTCGCCACCAGCTACCCGGATGGCACCAACCCCTACCCCGGCCGCAAGCTGGGCGACTGGCTCGGTCTCTACCAGCTCCCGCTGGTCGTCAAGGCGATCTCCGAGGGCGCCACCATCCACGTCACCGAAGGCGAGGGCGACGCCGACGCCATCACCGCGGCCGGAGGCATCGCCACCTCGCACTCCAACGGCGCCGGGTCCTGGTCCGGCCAGCACACCGAGCAGCTGCGCGGGGCACACGTCGTGATCGTCGCGGACAACGACCTGGTCGGCTACCGCCACGCCGCGCACGTCGCCCAGGAGCTCGAAGGCGTCGCCGCCTCGGTCCGCGTCGTGCGCACGCCCGTCGACACCGACGGCGCCGACGCCACCGACCACCTGAACGCCGGACATGGCCTGGACGACTTCGAAGACGTCGACCCGATCGTCCTCGAAGGTGCCCTGACCGAACCCGCCACACCCCTCCCAGACGCCCCGCAGGAACAGGACACGGAGCCCGCCGCCCCGGCCGCCAAGAAGACCGTCGCGCAGAAGACCGCCCCCAAGGGCACAGGAAAGAGCGGGCCCAAGCGCTCAGGGCCCAAGCCCGCGGAAACCGAGCCCGCCTACCCACTGGCCATGTCCACCGGCCAGTGGCGCTACTCCCTCGGCGACGGCTCGGACGAGTACGACCGCGGCGTCTACCGCCTCACCACCGTCCGCGACCCCCGCACCGGTGAGCGCATCGAGGTCTGGGACTTCTCCGCCGTCCTGCCCTACGTGCTGGAGCAGCTAGTGGTCCGCGACGGAGCCGCCCGCCGCGCCCGCCACGACCTGCGCCTGACCATGTCGCTGGACGAGGGCGCAGAGATCGCCAAGTGCACCCCCGACCAGGTCAAGACCGGCGAGTGGGCACAGATGCTCAACGTGCCGCTGTCCGCCGACGACAAGGTCCAGAAGGCCGTCCAGACCGCCATCAACGAGATCGCGGTCACCTACGCTCCCGAGCAGGAAGCCGTCCCCCGCTGGGTCAACGAGGACACCCTCGTGGTGCCCTCCGGCGACGTCGCCCCCGCCGGCTACTTCGTCGAACTCCTCAGCGAAGGCCGGGCCCGCACCAACTGGCGCAAGCTCCTCACCCTCGCGGCCGAAGAGGGCAACGAGCGCCTCGCCCTGATCATCGGCTGCGCCCTGGGAGGCGTCTACCTCAGCCCGCTGGAGCGCCAGGCGTTCTGGATGCTCGCAGTAGGCGGGGCCCGCCAGGGCAAGACCACCGGGATGTACGCGGCGGCCGGGCTCTTCGGCAACCCGAAGTTCGTCGTCACCGGCTGGAGCGTCAGCCCCATCGGCCTGCTGGAGAGCCTGTCCTCCCTGGCCGTCGTCCCCGCGTTCCGTGACGAGCTGGGAGCCTCCGGACTGAACGGCCCCAAGCTCGAACAGACCATCCTCACCATCACCCAGGGCGCCAAGCGCACCATCGGTCTGCGCGGCGGCGGCTCCCGCACCACCGCCGGATGGGAATCGGTCATGCTGGCGACCGGCAACGTCTCCGTGACCGGCCGGATCACCAACGAGGGCGTCGCCGCCCGAGTCGTAGAGATCCCCACCCCCATCGTCAAGGACGGCAAGACCGCCAAGCGCGTCGAAGTCCTCAGCCACCGCAGCTACGGCTGGCCCCTGCGCTGGCTGCTCGCCGACCTGCGGCTGAACGACTTCCGTGAGGCCGTCGACACCGCAGAGGACGAACTGGGCAGCGGCCAGGACGGCGTCACCTCCACCCTCGGCGAGCACCTGGCCCTCGCGGTCGCCGGGGCCGGACGCCTGGAGGAGATGCTGGACATCACCGGCCTGCGCGAAGCGGCACTGTCCGCCGCCAAGGAACGCCTGGGCACGCTGACCATGGAACTGGAAGAGCGCGGCGGCACCCCTGCCGATCGGCTCCTCGCAGCGGTCGCTCAGGCCGTCTCGTCCCGGCCCGGCGCGTTCCCCGACCTGGAGGTCTACAAGGCGTACCTCCGGGGCGGCACCGACGCGCCGATGCTCGCCGCCCGAGAGCTCGAAGGGCTCTACCTCGGCCCGCAGCAGGTCGCGGTGTTCAGCAACGCCCTCAAGCCCATCGCGGACGCGGCGAACATCGAAGACTCCCTGCTGGGCCTGCGCGGCCTGCGCGAAAACGACCTCCTCATCTCCAACAACGCGCTGCGCAATAAGATCCGCACCGGCCGCACGACCGTCGACACCTACACCTTCGTCCTGCCCTCCGGAGAAGAAGAGCCGGACGAGGACACCCCCGGAGACAGCGACGGCCCCGGAGGCGGCGACGGCAACCCCGACGCAGGCCCCCAGCCCGCCGCAGGCCCCACGCAGGGCGAGCTCCCCGACACAGCCGACCAGAACACCGCCAAGCCGCTCACCACCGACCAGAGCGCCTCCCACACCCCGGGCACCGAGACGACCGCACCCCCCGCAGAGCAGGAGGACCACATGGCCGCGATCATCAACGACGTTCCGCGCGGACAGTGCGTCCGCTGCGGAAACCTGACCCCTGCCATCAACGCGGACGGCCAGTGGCAGCACGCCGAACTCCCCGGCCTCTACCGGTGCGACCAGGGCTACACCGCTCCCGAGTTCGCCCACCTCAACCCGGTGGTCGCCCCGCACCTCAACCAGCGGCCGGCACCCGCCGCGGCCCCGGCCGCTTCGGTGCCCCCCGCCCCGGCCGCCGCACCGGAGCAGACCCCTTCCCCACGTCCCGCAGATGCCCCCGCCCCGGCGAGCCAGCAGCCGGCCCCGGCCGCCGACGCGAACTTCCCCAACGGGCCGCTCGCCGTTCTCGACGTCACCGACGACGGCAACGTCATCGCCCACCTCGTCGACGGCCGGACCGTGGACTGCACCGCCCGCAGTATCCCCACCCTCGTGAAGTGGGCACTGGACGCCGGACTCGGCGCGAAGCGGCTCCACAAGTGGGGCACCGACGGCGACCCGATGGTCATCCTCACCGCAGCCGCCACCAAAAAGTTCGGCCTGCCCGACACCCTCGAAGACGTCCGCAGCCAGCGCCTCCCCGACAACCACAAGGTCGTCAAGGCCATCGCCAAGAGCGGCTTCGAACTCACCAAGCGCGGCTTCAGCCCCTGGACCCGCATCTACAAGCCGATCGACAAGGAGAAGGGCGGAACCCGCGCCTGCGTCCAGATCGGCATCGTCCCCTGGGACGCCCTCGGCGCGAAGTCCGGCTGGTACCTCGGCGAGGACACCCCGGCCGCCGACATCGCCCGCACCCTCGGCATCTACACCCAGCGCGTCATCTCTCCGCGCGGCACGATGGGCAGCAGCGGTCTGGAGCTCATGCTCCAGCTGCGCCCCTCCACCCGCCCGGTCTGGAGCGAGGAAGAGCAGAAGTACGTCCCCGGCAAGATCGAGGAGCACCTGCACCGCACGGTGAAGGCAGTCCCCTGCGAGGCCAACGAGAACCACCCCGTCGTCTTCGAGACCTTCCCCAACGGGCAGCGCCCGGACGAAGAGTTCATGCGGGAAGAAGCCTGGAGCTGGCACCGCGACACCACTGCCGAAGAAGCCACCTTCGCGCACGTCATCGGCATCGACACCAACACCTCCTTCCTCTCGTCCTCCTCCCGCCTCCTGGTCGGCGGCAACGACGACCCGGTCCACCACATCAACCCGGCCTTCGACCCGAAGGTCCCCGGCGCGTGGAAGGTCGACTTCTCCCGCGCCCACCTCGACCTCCAGGTCGCCGACGGCAAGCCCAACCCGCTCGACCCGCGCCTGCCCAGCCCCTTCACCAACACCGGCGAACCGCCCGCCGGCCCCCGCTGGTACACCACCCAGACCTGCGACTACGCCCGCAAGATGGGCATCAAGGTGGAGCCCATCGAAGCGTGGCTGCGCACCCCGCTCCCGTCAGGCTGGCTCGACCCGTGGAACGAGCGCCTCGCCACCGCCTACAAGACGACCATGGCCAACCTCGGCCTCGGCATCACCGAGGACATGCCCATGGAGGACTTCCTCGCCGCCATGGAGCGCTACGCCGCAGGAGAAGGCGACCCGATCGAGCGCACCGTCCTCAAGGCGATCAAGCAGAGCGTCAAGTCCGGCATCGGCAAGCTCGCGCAGACCCCCAGCTACATCCCCGGCTACCGGCCCGGCACGGAATGGTCCGAGATGACGAAGTTCTGGTGGCGCCCCGACATCCGGGCCGCGGTCATCTCCACCGCGCGCGTCGTCCAGCACCGCAAGATCGTGAAGACGCTGGAGCTCACCGGCCGGGCCCCGCTCGCCACGTACTCCGACTGCGTCCTCTACCCGACGCACACCACCAACCCGCTCGAAGCCATCCGGCCGGACTCCGCACCCACCGTGATCAAGGGAGCCTTCAACTTCGGTGTCCGCCCCGGCTTCGCCAAGGTGGAGGGCATCCGCTCCCTCGAATGGTTCCAGCAGTTGCAGGCCGAAGGAATCAACGCCGCCAAGAAGGTCGCCCCCCGCGAGGGCGAACGCTTCGACGAAGGGGAGTGAGGTAGTCGATGACCACCGAGAACAACAACCGCCACCGGATCCTCGACGGCATGCGCAAAGCCGTCCACGACAAGCTCACCCCCAAGCAGCGCGACCTGCCCAAGACCACCAAGGGCAAGGCCGGCGCGCTGCTGCGGGACGAGATGAAGCGCAGCACCGAGACCGACCCCAAGAAGAGGGAGGCAGCCGCGAAGAAGAGCCTCGCCGCTCGCCTCGGGGTCAAGGTCGACTCCGTGTACCGCTACCTCTCCGGGAAGCGGAAGAACCCGCCGAAGGAGATCGCCGACAAGCTCGACAAGGAAGTCCGCGACAGCGCCAAGCCTGGACTCAAGAAGAAGGTCATCAACGAAGCCAAGGGAAAATCCGTCCGCATCCAGAGCCGCGCTAAGTTCGGATACGGAAACTCCGCCACGGGCACATCCACCCCGGACAGCCGCTGGCGCAACATCGCGCAGACGCTCCCCGCCTCCTACGCCACCCCTCTGTGGGACGCGTTGGAACACGGCGACGACGCACGCGCACAGGAGATCCTTCAGGCATTCATGCAGAACGAATACATCAACGAAGGCGGAAAACACGGCAACGTTGACGTCGAACTTGCTGACCTCGATTACATGGACTTCACCATCGAATAGGCAACTCAGCACTTCCCTAACGGCGGCCTCCGGATCCCATCCGGGGGCCGCCGCTCTGTTCGCGCGACCATGGGGAGAATGCCGATAGAGCCTGCGGCATCCGCCTAACCGAGGTTGCCCTACAACTTGCCCTCCAAGTTGCTCTACAACTTGCCTTTCAACTTGCCCCACGACTTGCCCTACAACTTGCCCCCAGCCATCTCCCAGACAGACCGAAACCGCAGATCAGCGAGCTGGGCAAGGGGCCACCGGCGCGCCGACTACTTCTCTACAGAGGGATCTGGAGAAGTCAGACCCGTACAAGAGGGGAACCGATGCGTTCTGCTGCGGTTCTCTTTGAAGTCCCTTTTCGAATCCTCTTCGGAGTACCGTTTCGAGTCCTCTTCCTGGTTCCGTTCCAGGTCCCCTTGCTCCTCACGCGACGAGGACGAAGGTGCAGCTCAGCGACTCGGACAAGGGGCCTGGCGCACGCCGACTACTTCCCCGCAGAAGTTGGACCCGTACCGACGTCCACCGCGGTCCCCACCCGGTACAGGTCATCGCCGACAGGACCTTGCAGAGGGCAGAGCCTGCGCCCTTCCCGGGCGCGGCTGGCCAGGGCGCCTCGGGGGGCGCTTTCCAGGGCGCCCTACAAGGCGCTTTCCAGGGCGCCTCGGGGGGCGCCCTGCAAGGCGCCTCAACCTTCCTCGGCGAAGGGCGGAACCTGCTGGTCACCCGCTTGAACAAGGGGTCTCCCTGGCGCCGACTACTTCTCTACGGCACCCTCTGGCGGCTCGGTGAAGTCGACCCGAGGTTCCCGTCGGCCTTCGTCCCCGGTCACGTCCTGGTGCTCGACGTCGTCCCGGAGCTGCACCTCGCTCGACTCCTCCGGCGGGCAGCGGATACGCCGATCTGCCCACCGGCAAGCAGGTCGCGCCCTGGGTCGCGTCCTAGGTCGCGCTCCAGGTCGCGCCCTAAGTCGGGCCCCGGGTCGCATCGGGCTGTGTCGTCGGAACGTATGAAACCCCAGGCCAGCGCCGCGATTTAGCGGAGTATCGAGCGCCGACTACTTCCCTGCAGAGGTGTCTGGCGAAGTCGGACCCGATGCCGGCGCCCGCTGCGGCATGACGAGCTGGGCCCCTCGGCCCTCCTGCCGGATGGCCAGATGCGCCGTACCGACGCGGTGGAGGGGCTGCGCCCGGCCCCGGCCCGCCGCTACCGTGGACACGACGTCACACACCGCCAGGAGCCCGCCATGAGCGACCACGAGCAGCAGCCGGCACTCGACCGCCAGCCGGTCACCGCGAAGGGCGCAGACGCGCTCCGGGCCTACGCCGCCCGTCAGCAGTCCAACGCGAACGAGCTCGCGGCCTTCCTCGAGGACGTTGCCGCCAACGGCCTGCCCGCGCCGGAGACCACCATCCCCTGGGAAGTCGTCCGCGACCGTCGCCTTGCCGAACTCGCCAGCCAGCGCGGCAACGTCGCCTGATGGCCAAGCAAGGAGGCCGACGCGCCAAAGTCGGCTTCACCGACGCCGCGATCACCCAGATCAACAAGCTCTCCGAAGCCGAAGTCCACGCTCTTGATCGCGCCCTGGCCGCGCTGTCCGTCGACCCGACGATGGGCCAGGAGATCCCCGGATCGGATCCGGAGCTGTGGCGGTACGACGACGACATGGAAGACGTCACCGTCATCTACTACGTGACTGCTCTGAGGTCCGTCATCGTGGTCGCGTACGTAGAGGCGTAACCCGCCCAGGAAGGCCCCCAGACGCCCTCACAGGGCCGCTGGGGGCCTTCCTGCTGCCACGGGCGGTCAGGGTCCGAACGGCCGCTCTGCGCGGCACCCAGGAGCTCCGTCGACGAACGAGCACGCCCCACCGACGAAAAGATCAGACAGACCTACTGGTCAAGGGTCAAAACGGGCCCCCTTGACCAGTGATGCGATCTGCCGACAGACCGCGGTCAAGGGGGGCTGTGATAGTGCAACGCGCGAGTGCAACAGGGCAGTGCCTTGCACCCCTGAACTCGGCAGACGGCCCGCGATGCAGAGCCCAGACCATGCGTTGCACGGCGGGCGAACGAGACTGCCGACCCACCGAGAGAGACGTCCGCCCCGAGCTCCCGCACGCCCTGGCGGCCGGCCACCGCGAAGAGGAGCCTGGAACCAGGCACCCCGACTGTCACGCCCCCTGTCACGCTCCCTGTCACGCTGCCCCTGTCACGCCCTCTGACCTGCACAGACAGCCCAAACCCCGCCTCTGGGCCCAACGTGACACCCCAGCGTGACAGCTGCGCCCCGGCACCCAGGAGGACCCGATGCGAGCCCGCGACATCCGGATCGGCGAGACCTACATGGTCTGCGTTCCCCAGCGGCTGCCGCGCAGCCTCCGCGACCGCCTGCCGCGCGACCGCGCGACCTTCGCCGCCGATATGCGCCTGCACCTCCACCGCGGCAAGCGCTTCGACCTGACCGTCACCGACGTCCACCTCGGACCGCCGGCCTCGCCCACCGTCGACGGAGTCGAGACACTCAAGACCAGCAACGTGGCGCTCCCCCTGACGAGCGAGCAGGCCAGCCTCCTCGGCCTCCCACTCGACACCACGTACGAGATCCAGGGGCTTCTCCGTGACGCAGACGGCGAACCTGTCGAGCTCCCCACGACCCTGGCCCACACCGGCCTCCCGGCCCGCTGGCTGCTCCCTCTCGGAACGCCGACAGTCCTCGACCCGCTCTCCGTCGCGTACTACCGGTTCCGGGTGCGTGAGCAAGCCACAGGAATGACGCCAGAAGGTGTCTCCGAGGCTGCCGACGAAGCACAGGAAAGCGAGAGGGAAACCGCTGGGCGAGCCCTCGACAACTACGAGGCAGAAGACTTCTTGCATACCCGGCGAGTTGAGCACAAAGAATGGCGTAGGATCGAAGCAGTAATAGCGCACACGGGAATGAAGGTATACGCCCCATCGAGCGATCCGGAAATTTCGGAAAACGAGTTGAGTAACCCGACTAGAAGGCACCTTGACGGGAAATAGATTCCCTGAGAGGATCGACGAAACAAGCGAATTCGACAAAAGGAAGGGGGATAGCGATAATGAGCGACCAGCGGTTTTCAATTACGCGGAGCGGGATTGAAAAAGGAATTCAGAAAACTGAAAGTCGGAGTCCGGGCGAGGCTGGCACCTCCTCCCCGCGTCGCTGCGTCTTTGTCTATGGCCTCGCTGACCACCGGGTTTCTAGTTTGCAACGTAGATCAGCCCAGCGGTGCGCGGAGCGCGCCGCCGTCCCTGGGTTGGCGCGGAGCGCCGTGACGGTGATGGAGTCGGCCGAGAAGCCCTTGCAGGCCACGCCGCCGTCCGTCTGGTAGCGGAAGCGGACATC
>NZ_JBEZKP010000056.1:0-44526 GCF_040706335.1 Streptomyces sp. NPDC048389
CTTCATCGTGGACACCGCCCGCCGACCAGCGCGAGCACGGAAGGACGCCCGCACACCAGACCCGTGACCTGCAACTTCACGATGCACACCGCTCATTGCCTTCGGGCTTCTGCTGGCGCTGATCGGCGGCTGGCTGCTGGCCGGCCGGAACCTGCCCGCGCTGCTGCCCAAACTCCGCCGCGCGCCCACCGTCACCCGCTCCATGCCGTCGATGGCCCTGTTCGGCGCCGCCTATGCCATCGCCTCCCTCGGCTGCACCATCGCCCCCTTCCTCGCCATCGTCGTGTCCGCCTTCCGCAGCGGCTCCGCCCTCGACGGCGCGGCCCTGTTCACGACGTACGCGGCCGGAATGGGACTGATCGTCGGTACCGCCGCACTGTCCGTCGCCCTCACCCGCACCGCCCGCATGGGCCGGCTGCGCCGCCTCGGCTCCGTCGCCTCCCGGCTCGGCGGCGGCCTGCTCCTCCTGGTCGGCGCGTACGTCGCGTACTACGGCTGGTACGAGATCCGCGTCCTGCGCGACCCGAAGACCAGCGACCCCGCCATCGAGGCCGCAGGCACCGTGCAGCAGGCCATCGCCAGCCTTCTGGGCAGCATCGGGATCCCCGTGATCTCCGTGGCCTTGGTCACGCTGCTGCTTGCCGTGGTGCTGCGCCGCCGCCGGCACCGCGAAGACCGTACGGACGCACCGGACGGGCAGCGACACCCGGCCTGACAGTGCCAGCGGCGCACGGGACCGGCAGGGCCCAGGCGCCGGGCTGTCCGGCGAGCCAGCCCTTCGCGGCCTCGTGGCTGGCAAAGGCGGATCTGCTTGCAGCAGGACGAGCGGACCGAGGACGAGCGGACCGAGGACGAGCGGACCGAGGACGGGCGTGTCAGGGTGACCGGCGAGACCGCCGCGCTAGCGGGCATCGCGTCGATGGCCCGTCGGGAACGACGGTGAGGCGGACCGGCTCCCCGGTGGACCCTGTGTCGTACTGGCGGAGATAGCCTGGAAGCAGGTGGTTGGACCCCTCAATCACACTCGTGCCGGAGGCCGCTATGGACGTCCTCGTGCTGATCGGACGCATCCTCTTCTCGGCGCTCTTCCTCGGCAGCGCATTCGCCCACCTGACCCAGACCAAGGCCATGGCCGCCTACGCCTCGTCCCGGGGCGTGCCGGCCCCCGTTCCCGCCGTGCTCGGCAGCGCTGTGCTGTTGCTCGCGGGTGGGGTGAGCGTGCTGCTGGGGCTCTGGGCGGACCTCGGGGCGCTGCTGCTGGCCGTCTTTCTCGTGCCGACCGCCGTGCTGATGCACGGCTTCTGGAAGGAGACCGACCCGCAGGCGCGGCAGGTGGAGATGGTCCAATTCCAGAAGGACATGGCGCTCGCGGGTGCCGCCCTCATGCTGCTCGGCTTCATCGCCCACGCGGGCGGCGACCTCGGCCTGACCGTGACCGGGCCTCTGTTCGACCTTGAGTGAACCGACTGGCCGGCGTTCACCGCCGGGCCCGGCGCCCTGCGGCCGCGGCGGCGGCGAGAGGGCCAGCAGCAGTCGGCTGAGGGAGTGCCGGAGAGCACGTGCTCGATCAGGGGGCGTCCGGTCTCGTAGGCGTCGGCGACGGGCAGGACCCGGGCGTCCAGGTGCTCTCGGCCAGTCTTTCGCGGCGTCGGTGCTGGTGAAGAAGTGGCTCTGGTTGCAGAAGGACGAGCGGATCGAGGCCGATGCCTCGGGGGTGACCAGGGAGACCACCGCGGTGGCGGGCTCGACACCGGTCGGACCGTCCGCTGTGGCGGTCAGGCGGACCGGCTCCCCGGTGGCACGGCAGGGCGAGGTCACCTTGGCGCTCTGGCCGAGGATCGCGGGAAAGACACAGGGTGTCCAGCGCGCACCAGGTGTAGAAGGTGCGGCCGTGCGTCTCGTAGCGGTGCGGCGTGGGGGTGAAGGTGAGACCGAAGCCGATGATCCGGCCCTCGGTGTCGTACTCAGTGTCCGGCATCGCGGCCAGAGCGGTGCGGATCTCCTCCTCGGTACGTCCGGCCCGGGCGGCGAGAGCGGCGATCGTGACCGGCTCGCCGGAGACGAGCAGCGTCTGCAGGGGGCGCAGCAGCGAGAACGTGACGCCGGGCGCGCTGGCGACCGCGTCGACGAAGCGGCTGGCGAACTGCCTCGTATCGGTGTCCACAGCGGATTCCTTCTCTCCGGGGTATGGGCTGATGTCTGGACCGTAGAGCCTGCCCCCGGGGTGAGGGTCAAGCACTCAGACCGCACCGCGGGTCGTCCGCCCAGCGGCCCTCGCTCGTGCTGTTGTCCGCGAGGTCGGCGCGGTGTGCCTGCTCGAACGCGTCGATCCTGACGAGGGTCTGCTCAGCCGCGGCGACATGGGTCCTCAGTCGCTCGCGTGCCGCCTCCAGCCGCTCCGCGAGCGCCGGGCCGAACGGCCGGCCGGTGTGCTCCACGTAGGCGGTGGTCAGTTCGCGGATCTCCGCGATGGTCGGGCCGAGGCCGCGCAGCTCACCGATCCACCGCACGCACCACAGTGCGTCCGCGGTGAACAGCCGGTAGCCCGCCGGGCCGCGGCCCAGGGTGTAGATCAGTCCGAAGTCGGTGTACTCCCGCAGTGCCTTCACCGGGACACCGGTGGGCCGGGAGAGCTCGCCGACAGTCATCGGCCGCACCTGCTGCACGCTCATGATCAGCCTCCTGTCTCCCTCGTCTCTCAGCCGGCGCAGCAGGACAGCTTGGCGACGTCCGAAGTGAAGGTCTGGGCGGCGAGGTTCAGCCCTTCGGCCATGGTCAGGTACGGGGCCCAGTGTGGGCGAGTTGGTCGACTGTCATGCCTGCGGTGATGGCGTAGGTGGCGGCGGTGATGAGGTCGCCGGCGCCGTCGGCGAGCACGTGGGCGCCCAGCAGGCGGCCGGTGCGCGTTTCGGCGACGAGCTTGACCAGGCCCCGGGTGTCGCGGTTGGCCAGGGCCCGGAGGACGTACGCCAGATCCAGGGTGCCGCGGTCGCACGGGATGCCGGCCTCGGCAGCCTGGGCGTCGCGCATCCCGACGGAGGCGATGGCCGGGCTGGTGAAGGTGACCCTCGGGAGCGCGGTGCAGTCCAGGGTCCGCATCCGCGCGGCGAAGGCGTTGTCGGCGACCAGGGTGCCGTGCGCCGCGGCGACGTTGACGAACTGCGGGTGTGCCCGGCGACATCCCCGGCGGCCCAGATCCGCTCGACGGTGGTACGCATGAACTCGTCCACGACGATCTCGCCACGCGGCCCGGTCTTCACCCCGACCGCGTGCAGGTTCAGCCCGATGGTGACCGGGCGGCGACCTGTGGCGATCAGCAACTGCTCGGCCCGCAGAGAGAGCTCCCGCCCATCTTCGATGGTCGCGGTGAGGGTGTAGCCGGCCTCGTCACGGCGCACGGACGCGAGCGCGGCGGACGGGTGCACGGTGACGCCCTCGTCCGTGAAGACCCGTTCGAGAGCGGCGGAGATCTCGGGCTCCTCGAACGGGGCGATTCGCTCCAGGGCCTCGATGACGGTGACATCGGTGCCGAGGCGAGCGAAGAGCTGGGCCTGCTCCAGCCGACCGCGTTGCCACCCACCACGACCATCGACTCCGGCAGGCTGTCCAGCTCCATCGCGGTAGTCGGGGTCAGATATCCGGACTCCTCCAGCCCGTCGACTGGCGGCGCCCACGGGGCGGAGCCGGTGGCGATCAGATAGTGCGCGGCCTCGATCCGCCTCGTACCATTGCCGCTCAGGGCCACCTCAAGCGCGGGGCCCTCGACGAACGCGGCGGTGCCGTGGACGATCTCGAAGCCGTACTCGGCCGCCAGGTCGGCGTGCTTCTCCGCCCGCAGTCGGGCGACCAGCGCGTCCTCCGACGAAGTCGTCGTATCCGCCGCCGTTCTCCACGACGACCTCCGCCCGCGACAGCTCCAGCTGGTTGCGCGTCCCCGCCTCGTACGAGTGCGGGTCCTGCGCCGGATCGGTGATGAGCGCGACGACTCTCACCCTGTCTCCTCCGATGCGCTCCACGACGTCGCCGTACACGTTGGTCGAGGCGACCACCGGGACGGCGGACGGGGTGGGGGCTTCGGGGGCCGCAGCGGGTGTCGCCGAAACGCCGCAGCCGCAGAGCGGCACGAGCACGGCACCGGTGAGAAGCACGGGGACGTGCCTCCTCAGCACACCCATCAGCGGTCCTCCCGCCCGTAGAAACGGGAACGGTTATCAGACCAATTGTCGCGCGACACCTGGGAGCGGCCATTGGAGCGCACGGCATGGCCGGGGGCTCCGGCGGGCGGCGGCTCTACGGCAACCGGACGAGGTTGAGCCTGTACTGCTCGACCTGGGGCATGCGCTGCTCCGCGAGGACCGTCAGCATCCCCTGGTATTCGGCGGGCAACCGGTCGAACATGGCCCGGGGCAAGCCGGTGAGCGTGTGCGTGGCCAGCAGGCGTCCACCCGGCACCCATCCGACGATCTCGGCCGGATCGCCGCACGCCCACCGCATACGGGCCTGGACCTTGCCCAGTGCGTCGTGCCGGTCCTGGGAATCGATGATCTCCGGTCCGGCGGTGTCCAGCGCGAGGAGGGACCCGGGAAAGCGCTCGGCGATCCGGGCGATGACCTGCCGGACGTCCGATGCGTCGAGGAAGGGCAGGACGGCCTCGGCGCTGAAGAAGTAGGGGCCGTCCCCGTGTGCGGTCACCGTGCCGGTCCACGACACGTCCGCCACAGACCCTGAGATCATCGTCCGGCGTGAGGTGTCCCTGAAGAACTTCCGGCGCAGCTCGATGACATCGGGCAGGTCGAGGTCGAACCAGCGTGCCCGCCCGTTGTCGGCGCGCTCGAAGCGGGTGTTGAGGCCCGTACCGATCTCCACGACCGTGCCGTACGGATTGTCCGAGAGGAAGGCACGGACCCAGTCGTCGAACAGCGCGGTACGCAACACCGTGCCGATGAGGCTCGGCAGGTTGTCGAAGCGTGCGAAGTCGTAGTCGATGGAGGCGACCATCTCCTCTGCCTTCGCGTCCCGCAGGACGGCTTGGTCCTTGCGGGTCTCCACCGCCCGCCCGTACAGCGGAATCAGCAGTGTTTCCTGGACGGCGCCCAAGTGCGCCCGCCTGTCGGTCATCTCAGCCTCCCTCGGATGGGCGTGTACGCGCGTACCAGGGGCCGCGCACTCGACCGGCGGAGCCACGGCCTCCGGCCTCCGCGGATACGGATCCCGGGACGTGCGGTGCCGGTGCCGGGCCGGGCGGTGCCGTGGCTGCGACCACCACCCGGCCCGGAGTATCAGATGCGAGCGATCCCGACGGTCACCGGTACGGGTTGTTCGTGCTCACACGCGTCGTCGATGCCGTACGTCTCCCATTCCGGGAAGGCGTCGTCGTCCGGCACCGGTTCGCCGTCGGCCAGCAGGCAGTCGGTCAGGGCGGCTTGCAGCTCCCGGATCCGCAGCCCGGTGCCGATGAAGACCAGCTCCTGGCCCTGGGAGGTGCCGGCATCGCGGGCCCCGGAAGGCTCGAAGCGCGCGACCGCGCCCGCCTGCGACCACAGTCCCGTCACCCGCGGCCGGCTGGCCAGCCAGAAGAACCCCTTGGAACGGAGAACCTGCCCGAACCGACCGCTGTCGAGTTGCTCGGTCACCAGGTCCCACAACCGGCCCTGGTGAAAGGGCCGGTCGGCACGGAACACGGTGGACGAGATGCCGTACTCCTCGGTCTCCGGAACATGGTCACCGTTGAGTTCCATGACCCAGCCCGGCGCCTGCTGAGCACGCTCGACGTCGAAGAGCGCCGTACCGAGTACGTCACGCGGCTCCACCACGCCATGGATCGCGGGGACGATACGGGCGACGGGGTTGAGCCGCGTCAGCGCGGCCTTGAGCCGGTCGGCGTCCTCGGCGGGGACGAGGTCGAGCTTGTTGAGGACGATGACGTCGGCGAACTCGATCTGGTCCATCAGCAGATCGCTGACGGTGCGCTCGTCGTCCTCGTACTGGTCCAGCCCGCGCTCGGCCAGACCGTCCCCGCCGGCCAGCTCCGGCAGGAAGTTGGCCGCGTCGACGACGGTGACCATGGTGTCGAGCCGGGCGAGTTCGCCCAGCGTGGCACCGTCGTCCCGCGCGAAGGAGAAGGTGGCCGCGACCGGCATCGGTTCGGAGATGCCGCTGGACTCGATGAGCAGGTAGTCGAAGCGGTCCTCGCGCGCCAGGCGGTCGACCTCTTCCAGCAGGTCGTCGCGCAGAGTGCAGCAGATGCAGCCGTTGGTCATCTCGACCAGGCGTTCCTCGGTGCGCGAGAGGGCCGCCTCACCGCCGCGGACGAGGGCTGCGTCGATATTGATCTCGCTCATGTCGTTGACGATCACGGCGACACGAAGCCCGTCACGGTTTGCCAGGACATGGTTCAGCAGGGTGGTCTTGCCCGCGCCGAGGAATCCGGACAGCACGGTGACGGGCAGGCGGTGGTTGCTCACGTGCGCTCAGCTCTCGGGATGCAGCAGGCCGCGCTCGTACGCCTTGGCCAGCCGCTGAGGCACCAGGTAGCTGACGCCGTCCACCGTGACCGGTACGAGTTGGGGCGTGCTGGCCTTCCACTGGGCGCGACGGTGACGAGTGTTGCTGCGGGACATCTTCCGCTTGGGAACAGCCATGTGGATCTCCTCGGGTCTTGACGCCTGTCACGTTACATGAAAATGGATCCCATTCCCAACTGCCTCTGTCGTCACCGCCTCACGGCGGGAGTCAGCGGCCGCTGGGGTTGCCCGCGTAGGGCAGCAGGGCCATCTCCCGGGCGTTCTTGATGGCGGCGGCGAGCCGGCGCTGCTGCTGGGCGGTGACGCGGGTGACGCGGCGGCTGCGGATCTTGCCGCGGTCGGAGATGAACTTGCGCAGCAGGTCGGTGTCCTTGTAGTCGATGTAGGTGATCTTGGCCGCGTCAAGCGGGTTGGGGCGGGACTTGACCGACTTGTGGGTTTCCTGGCGGCGGGCCATGGGTGTCGCTCCTTCAGATGCTGGGAGTGCTGGGAG
Source organism: Streptomyces sp. NPDC048389 (assembly GCF_040706335.1). Classification (NCBI taxonomy): domain Bacteria; kingdom Bacillati; phylum Actinomycetota; class Actinomycetes; order Kitasatosporales; family Streptomycetaceae; genus Streptomyces; species Streptomyces sp. NPDC048389. The sequence goes on from NZ_JBEZKP010000056.1 coordinate 7,018, forward strand.
TGTTGGGATGGCTCAGGCAGGGTCGAGGAGGGTGTCGAAGGCGGCGGGAAGGTGTTTCCACGCGTCCCGTCCGGCGGCGTACTCGGCATCGGTCAGCAGGCAGGACTCGAGGAGCCGCTCAAGCCCTTCCCGGTCCAGCCCCGGAGAGGTGAAGACGAGGTGCTGGCAGCAGTCGCCGTGTTCGGGGTGCCAGTCCAGCGATGCGGCGGCCTGCCGCATGGGCGGGAACATCTCCCAGGCCGCGTCGGGCAGAGAGGCCAGCCATGGACCGGCGTTCTCCACGCACAGCGCGCCGCCCGCGGCGTCCCAGGCGAGGAGGGTGTCGGGGCGGTCGGCGAGCCAGAACCGGCCGCGGCTGCGCGCGGCGGCGCAGCACAGGTCCTCCAGCGCTTCATAAAGACGCTCGGGATGGAAGGGTCGGCGGCGGCGCCAGACGAGCGTGGTCACCCCGTCCTCGTCTGCTTCTTGAGGCAGGAGTGCGCATGCCGGATGCTGGGCGGCCGCTGCCGTCTCGACGTCGAAACCGGCGAAGGCGGCCTCGGCGAGTTCGCCGGAGTCCGCCGCCACCTGGCGGGCGGTCGGATGCAGTTGCGCGAGGAGCGCGCGGTCCTCGCTGTCCGCTTCCTCGTTGTCGACCAGGGCGAGGACCGGCGCGTACTCAAGTTGCCGGGCCCAGGTGTCGCCGACGGTGCGCTGGTCGGCCCGAGCGGCCTCGAGACCCGCTTCGGCCAGGTCGTCGCCGTTGGCCAGGTAGGGCAGCACGAGCGCGGGATCCACAGCGGTGATCACGTTCGTGAGGACCAGCTCACCGCCTTGGTGCGCCGCGATCACCTCTGCCATCGCCCTCGGCTCGACCGAGTCCCACAGTTCGACGACGGCGAGCCGGGTCAGACCGCTGCCGGCCATCCGCCGCAACTCGGGGACGAGGTCCTCGCGCAGCGCGCAGCAGGCGCAGTCGTTGATCAGCGACACCTCCCCCTCGGCGAGGTCGCCGGAGGCGTCGCGGATCAGGCGGCGTACGGTCCCACTGCCCGCACCGGTCAGGTCGTGGTGCAGAGCGACACTGTCGGGAACCGCCCGCAGAAGCCGGTCGACGACGTCCTTGCGGGCGTCGGCGTGGAGTCCGGCGACGAGCACGACGGGCATTCGGGAGTCCTGCTCCATCACCGGGCTCCATAGCGACGTTCGAAACGTTCGACGCGGCCGGCGGTGTCCAGGACGCGAGCGGTGCCCGTGTAGAAGGGGTGGCTCACCGAGGAGATCTCGACGTCGACGACCGGGTAGGTGTTGCCGTCCTCCCACTCGATCGTCTTGTCGCTGGTCATCGTGGACCGGGTGAGAAAGGCGTGGTTCGAGGCGGTGTCACGGAAGACGACAGGGCCGTAGGCGGGGTGGATGCCGGGCTTCATGGGTGAGGCGGGCCTTTCGGGTCAGGGCGTTGAGTGGAGGAGGGCGTCAGCGCTCTTCGCGGAAATCGACGTGGCGCCGGGCGACGGGGTCGTATTTGCGCAGCACCATCCGGTCGGGGTTGTTGCGCCGGTTCTTGCGGGTGACGTAGGTGAAGCCGGTGCCCGCGGTGGAGCGCAGCTTGATGACCGGGCGGAGTTCGTTGCGTGCCATGAGGCTAGTATATGGAAACGATTCCCATTACCAACACGTAGTGGATGCAAAGAGAGGCAGGTAACACCATGTCCGCCCACTGCCAACTGACCGGCGCGAAGCCGGGCTTCGGCAACACGATCTCCCATTCCCACCGGCGCACCTCGCGCCGCTTCGACCCGAACATCCAGCGCAAGCGCTACTGGCTGCCGAGCGAGGGGCGCAACGTCCGTCTGACCTTGAGCACCAAGGCGATCAAGACGGTGGACGCGATCGGCATCGAGGCGGCCGTGGCACGCATCCGGGCACGCGGAGGGAAGGTCTGATGGCGAAGAAGAGCAAGATCGCACGGAACGACAAGCGCAAGGAGATCGTCGAGAGGTACGCCGCCCGACGGGCCGAACTCAAGGAGATCATCCGCCGGCCCTCGTCGAGCCAGGACGAACGCCGGGCCGCGCTGGCGGAGTTGCGTCGGCAGCCCCGCGACGCAAGCGCCACCCGAGTGCGCAACCGCGACAGCGTGGACGGCCGCCCCCGTGGCTACCTGCGCAAGTTCGGTCTCTCCCGGGTCCGCACCCGGCAGCAGGCGCACGCCGGCTTCCTGCCCGGGGTGACCAAGTCCTCCTGGTGACCGGACTGCGCTGACACCAAGGCCGCAGCCGTACCCTGCCGCCGCTCACGTCGGCAGGCTCCTCGGGCTGTCTCGCCGACCGCGGCTTCGGCCCCGCGCCAGGGCGCGGGGCCGAAGCCCTCGTACGGGACCGAAGCCGACGCACGGGACCGAAGCCGACGCACGGGACCGGCCGCCGCCGCGGCCGGTCAGGGTCTGCCGGGTCGGGTCAGTGCTTGACGCCGCTGATCTCGTTGGGCGCCTTGGGCAGGGTGGCGGAGGCGAGTTCCTTGCCCGACTCGATGTCGACGGCGTGGATCTTCTTGGTCGCGGGGTCGGTGACGTAGGCGGTGTGGTCGCGGACGAAGAGGGCGGGGCGCGGCTGCTGCCACTCCAAGGGCTCCTGCCAGGCGCCGGTGACCGGGATCGTCCTGGTGACCTTGCCGGCCTCGGGGTCGATCACGTGGATCTTGCCGTCGGTACCCAGGACGAGCCCTTCGCCGTGCGGGCCCCGGGCCAGGGAGCGGAAGGTGTAGCTGGTGCCGAGGTCGACGAGCTTCAGCTTTCCGGTCGTGGTGTTGATCAGCGAGACCTGCCGGGGACGCTCGAGTTCGGCGTCCTTGTCCTTCTTGAAGTCACCGAGGACGATCGGGGACTCGTCGGAGCCGGCCTGATTGCCGATCCGGCCGTAGGCGGTGGGGCTCTTCACCTTGCTGATGGCACCGTCCTTGTAGATCAGGACTCCGTCCTCGCAGCCGACGACGACCACTTCGCGCTTCGCGGTGGCCTCTCCGTGGACGCCGGGGCATTCCTCGTTGCGGGCGACCTCCTTGCGGTCCTTGTCGAGGACGACGATGCCGGTGCGCTTCTCCTCGGTGCCCAGCGTGCTGACCAGTCGGCCGTTCTTCAGCTCGACGGCGACACCGTGGTGAGGGGCTGCCGAGGTGTACGTCGTGGTGGCGGGCTTGCCCTTGGCGAGGTCGTGCGGGTCGAAGATGGTGACCTGTCCGGTGCCGTCGGTGAACAGCACGGTCTTGTCCGCGTGCCGTACGACGTGACCGGGCTTGGGGCCCTTGAACTCGATGTCGGTGAGCTGCCGGCCGACGGCGTCCAGGACGCGGAAGCCCTCGGAGGTGGAGACCATGACGTGGCGCTCGTCGCCGACGGGATTGACGCGGTTGAACCCGGCGAGAGGTATGTCCCCGGCGACCTCGAGGGTCTCGCCGTCGAGGACGTAGAGGCCGCCGTCGTAGGTGGTGACGACCGGGTTGGCGACCGGCTGCGCCGAGGAGCCGGGCTTGCTTCCGTCCTTCCCGGCCGCCGGCCGGTCGACGTTGTCGGTGCCGCAGGCGGTCAGGGCGAGGGAGGTGGCGATCAGAAGGGTGATACCTGCCGCGGCGCGGGGGCGTGCCGTGATGGTCATGGGGTTTTCCTTTCGGTACCTGCCGTGGGGCGGGCGGGGGTGGGGGCGGGCGCGCCGAGGCCGTCGGCTATGGCCGTGGTGTTGGCGCGCATCATTTCCAGGTAGGTGGCTGCGCCCTTGCCCTGTTCCGTCAGGGATTCGGTGAACAGGGGCAGGACGCGCACGTCGACCTTGCTTTCGCGCTTGAGGGCCTGGGCGAGCCGGTCGGGCTGTGAGGAGTCGGCGAAGATCGCCGTCACCCCCGCCCTCTCGATCGCCGTGGCCAGGGACTTGAGGTCTGAAGCGCTGGGTGAGGCGAGAGTGGTCCCGCTGGGGATGACGGCTCCGACGACGCGGAAGCCGAAGCGCTGCGCGAGGTAGCCGAAGACGTGGTGGTCGGTGACCAGGTTGCGTTTGTTCCTCGGGATCGCGGCGAAACGGTCGCTCATCCAGGTGGAGAGGTCGTCGAGTCGGGCGTCGTACCGGGCGGCGTTGGCGCGGACGGCGGAGGCGTCGACACCGTCGACGTGCTCGACCAGCCGGTCGGCGATGAGTCGGGCCGCGGTGCGCACGCGTGTGGGGTCGGTCCAGAAGTGCGGGTCGGGCCGGCCGGCCATGTCGTCAGAGGTGTAGGTGAGGGGATCGACGCCGTCACCGACGGCGAGCGCGGCAACGCCCGCCTCCCGCGCGGCCTCCACGTGGCGCAGGACGTTCTCCTCCAGCCCGAGCCCGTTGTACACGATCAGGTCGGCCTGCTCGATCTCCGCTGCCTGCGGAGCGGAGATACCGAAGGAGTGGGGGTCGGCGCCGGGCTTCATCAGGACGGTGACGTCGGCCTGGTCTCCGGCGATCTCCCGGGTGATGTCGCCGAGGATGTCGGTGGTGACCACCACGCCGGGGCGCTCCGCTTCGGGCGTGGTGCAGGCCGTGAGACCGAAGAGCACCGCGCCGACCAGGGCGAGGACGCCGGCGACGGTGGTGGCGGGCCGCCGGGCTTCACTGTGGTGTGTCATCGCCCGGTCTCCACCATGTACGTCGGGGTGAAATCGAGGGAGAAGGTGCGGGCCCGGCGCAGCCGGTCGTTGAAGTCGATCTCGTGCACCTTCCGTCCGGCCGGGTCATTGACGTAGGCGCGGCCGGTGTCCACCTCGATGACCGGCGCCGGACCGTCGGAGATCGGGGGCAGCAGCGGAGTGCGGGCCGTCCGTTTGCCCGTGGCGAGGTCGTAGGCGCTCAGGCTTCCGTCGGTGCCGAGGACGAGCAGCGGAGTTCCTTCCCCTGCCGTGTTCACGGCGGCGACCGGGCCGGTCTCGATCCGCTTCCAGGTCCGCTCGGTCACGTCGAGGACCCAGGCGGCATCCGGGCCGGCCTCCGCTGTGAGGGTGGTGCTCCCGGCCCGGTGGCGGAACTCGGCAGCCCGCTCGGCGGGCGCCACGGCCTTGCCGTAGGGGATCTTCTCCGCGCTGAACGTGCCGCCGTTCTCACTGACCAGCAGGGCGCCGTCGGCGCAGCCGAGCACCACGCCGCGGCGGGTGAGCGCCGTACCACTCGGTTCGGAGCAGGACTCGCGCAACGTGGCCACCGGGCCACCCTTGCGGTCACGGATCTCGACGCGGTCGCGGGCGGCGCCGGCGCCGGGCAGGACCAGACGTTCCTTGTAGGGAATCGCGGGGGCGGTGGCGGCAGGCAGCGAGCGTCCTGCGCCGGGGCGTGCCTCCTCGAGCGCCTTGCGGTCCAGCAGACGGACCGAGCCGTCGCCGAAGGACAGAGCGGTGAGCCCGGGGCCGGAGTGGACGCGGACCGGTCCGGGCCCGCCGATCTCGCCCGCCGGGCGGATCCGCGCACGGTAGTAGTGCACATGGTCGCCGTGATCCACCGTCCACGCACCGCCGTCGACGATCTCGCTTCCGGTGCCGGTGGTCAGGTAGGCGAAGCGGCCGTCGGCGGTGATCCCCTTGACGGGCCCGACCGGCTGAAGGGGTGTGACGTCCTCGGTGATCAGGTCCAGCACGCGCACCGTGCCGGTGTCCGCGTCGGTCATGATCAGGCGGGACTGCTGCTCGGCTGCCTCCTGCGCGCCTTCGACGTAACCGTGCGGGACCGGCTCCGTCGGTGTTCCCCCGGCCGGTTTCGGTGTCCCTCCGGCGGAGCATCCGGAGGCGAGCAGGCAGGCGGCGAGGACCGCCGCGGCAGACGTTTTCCTGAGGTCGATCACGAGGGCACCTTGTCCGTGCGCGGCTCGGGTCGCGCTATGAGGGTGAATACGAGCCGGGACAGCCGCCGGCGGCTGTTGACGCATCCGGCGGCGAGGCAGGAGAGCAGGAACTGCAGGACCGCGATGGCGGAGATGGTCGCTCCGGCCGCGGTCCCCGCGTGCCAGGACACCAGCAGCCCGAGGAACACCGCGGCTGAGCCGAGGACCGCCGCGCCGATCATGATCACGGGGATTCGGCGCGCCCACGGCAGGACCGTCGCCGGCGGTGCGATGAGCAGGCCGAAGACGAGCAGAGTTCCGACGATGTGGAACGAGGCGACGATCGCGAGGGTCAGCAGGCCCAGCAGGGCGGCGTGCGCCATCTTCGGTCGCAGGCCGAGCGTATGGGCCTTCCGCTCGTCGAACGCCAGGGCGACGAAAGGCCGATAGCCCAGTACGGAGACCAACAGGGCTACGGCGAGGGCAGCTCCGAGCAGTCCGAGGTCGTCCTGGCGTACGGCGAGCACATCACCGAACAGGAACCCGGTCAAGTCCACCGCGAAGGACTGGGAGCGGGAGACGATGATCACACCCAGCGACAGCATCCCGACGAACAGCAGCCCGATGCTGGTGTCGTGGGACAGCCGGGGTGATCTGCCGACCATCGTGACGCCTGCGGCCATGACGGCCGCGCTCACCGCCGCTCCGGCCAGCAGATTGCCGCCCAGCAGGGAGGCGAGGGCGATACCGGGCAACATCCCGTGCGACATGGCGTCACCGAGGAAGGCCATCCCCCGCAGAACCACCCACGTACCGGCAAGAGCGCAGATCAGCGATACCAGCACCCCGCCCCAGAGAGCCCGCTGCACAAAGGTCACCTCGAAGGGACCCACCAACCATTCCATGAAGCGGGACCCTATAATGAAAATGATTATCACTACAAAGGAGGGTCGCCATGACGGCTCCGCACCCGACGCCACAGGTCTTGGTGAGAGGCGTGTCGGCGGGGTACACGCGCACCACCGTCTTGAACCAACTCGACGTCGACATACCACCTTTGACGGTTACCGCGGTGATGGGTCCGAACGGGTCGGGCAAGTCGACGCTGCTGGGCCTGCTGGCCGGCGTGATTCCGGCGACATCGGGGACGGTGGTCCACCGCACCGCCGTGCGGCCTGCGTTCGTCATGCAGCGCAGCGCGGCGGCCGACACCCTGCCGCTCACAGTGCGGGAGACCGTGACAATGGGACGCTGGGGCCGGCTCGGCCCCTTCCGGCGCCCCTCCCCCAAGGACCGCAGGGCGGTGGAGTCGAGCATGGAACGGCTGGACGTCGCCGACCTCGCGGAACGACAACTGGGTGAACTGTCGGGGGGACAGCGCCAGCGCGTCCTGGTCGCGCAGGGCCTGGCACAGGGCGCCGATCTGCTGCTGCTCGACGAGCCGGCCGGCGCCGTCGACGGCTCGGCGCGGGAGACGATCGCGCGCGTTCTCGACGACGTGGCGGCCGAGGGGGTCGCGGTCGTCCAGGCGACGCACGACATCACGGCGGCCCGCCGGGCGGGATACTGCCTACTACTGGACGGCGGCCACGTCAGGGCGGCAGGACCTCCTCGCGAGGTGCTGGACGAGGCGGAGCGAAAGCGCCCGGCGGAGCCCTTCGCCCGGCCGTGACCGCATGCGCGGCAGGGCGCCGAGGCCGTGTCCGGCTCAGAAGCCGAAGGCTTCGCGCCGCCGTTCGGCCGTGACCGCATGCACGGCAGGGCGCCGAGGCCGTTTCAGGTACACAAGCCGAAGGCGTCGCGCCGCCGTTCAACCGACAACTCGCCGAAGCCGTCGCAGTCCCGTGCGGCGCCCACCAGGACATCCCGCCCGCCTTCTCCGGCGGCCACCCGATGAGCGCATCCGGGCTTCCGCACCCACCCTTCCGGGCCACTGCGGAACCGGCGGCCCTCGGCGCCGCACCGCGGCCGCTGCCCACGGGTCTCCAGGAAGCCGGTACGGTATTGACAATCATTTTCATCACCGTAAAGCTGTGCGAGCCCCGCCCTCCGCCTCCTGCGGCTGCGGCGGGATACCACTCGTCTCACTCAGGGGAGCAGCATGTCAACATTCCGTAACCGCAGAGAGTTTCTCGCTCTGGCCGGTGCCGCCGGTACGGCCGGGGCCCTGGCGCTCACCGGTTGCGGAGGCGGCGCAGAGGGCGGCACGGAGAGCGGCGGCGGGGCCGACGACAAGGCCCGGCCCAAGCGCGGCGGCGAGTTCCGGGCGCTGTTCACCGGCGGCGGTGAAGCCGAGACCATCGACCCGCACGCCGAGGCCCTGGCCATCGACATGGCGCGCACCAAGGCACTGTTCGACCGGCTCGTGGACCTGGACTCCACGATGACACCCGTGCCGCGGCTCGCCGAGAAGTGGGAGTCCGACGCCGACGCGACGGTGTGGCGGTTCACCCTTCGGGACGCGCTCTTCCACGACGGGAAGAAACTCACACCCGAGGACGTGCTGTTCAGCTTCGCCCGCATCCTCGACCCGAAGGCGACCAGCCACTTCGCGCAGGCCCTGCTGTCCGTCATCGACCTGAAGAAGAGCCGGGGCGTCGGCAAGAACGTCGTGGAACTCACGCTCACCAGGCCCGCCGCCGAACTCCCCGCGCTGCTCGGCACGCTCGGCACCGGCATCGTCAGCGCCCGCTACCTGGACCCGGCCAAGCCCGTCGGCACCGGGGCGTTCCGGCTGAAGTCCTTCCAGGCGGGCCGGTCGTTCGCCGCCGAGCGCTTCGACGACCACTGGGACGGCGGGGCGTACGTCGACGAGCTGCGCATCCTGTCCGCCGACGCCGATGCCCGCGGCAACGCGCTGCGCGGTGGCGAGGCGGAGTACGGATACGAGATGACGCCGACCTTCGCCCGCACCGCACAGGCCGACACGTCGGTGCGGATCATCGCCGCGAAGGGCAGCACCGCCCAGGCGATCGTCATGAAGTGCGACCAGGAGCCCTTCGACAACCCCGATGTCACTCTGGCCTTCAAGCTGCTGGCGGACCGTCAGAAGCTGGTGGACGTAGTGCTGGCCGGCCAGGGTGTGGTCGGCAACGACATGTTCGGCAAGGGCTACCAGTACTACCCCGAGGATGTCCCGCAGCGGCAGCGCGATGTCTCGGAGGCCCGCGCGCTCCTCAAGAAGGCGGGCGTGCTCAACCGGACCCTCTCCATCTACACCTCTTCCGTGGCCAACGGCTTCGTCGAGGCGGCCACCCTCTTCGCCGAACAGGCCGCCGACGCGGGGCTGCGGATCAGGATCACCAATGGTTCGTCGGACACGTACTTCAAGGACCAGCTGACCAAGGGCGTGATGGGCAGCCACCGTTCGGGCGCCATGACCATCCCCAACTACCTCAACGACCGTCTGCTCACCAAGTCCGCCTTCAACGCCTCCGGCTGGCGCCGCAAGGACTTCGACGCCGACTTCGCCAAGGCGCAGTCCACCACCGACGACGCCGAGCGCACACGCCTGTACGGGGACCTCCAGCGCACCGTCCACGAGGAGGGCGGTCTGCTGATGTGGGGCCACCCGGACTGGCTGAACGCGGTCTCGTCCCGCGTGCGCGGCGTCGACGAGGCCCCGCCCAACACGCTCGACTCCGCCCGTTTCGACAAGGTGTGGCTGGCCTGAGCATGCGTGGTGGCATGCGGGGGTACGCCCTGCAGCGGCTCGCCGTCGGAGCCGTACAACTGGTCCTGCTCGCGGTGCTGGTGTTCCTGCTGACCTCAGCTCTGCCCGGCGACGCCGCCGACGTCCGGGGCGACGAGGACGCCACACCCGAGCAGGTGGCCGCGCTGCGCGAACAGCTCCAGCTGGACCGCCCGGCCCTGGAGCGCTTCACCGACTGGACGCAGGGCGTGCTGACGGGTGACCTCGGCACATCACTCGTCAACGGCGGCCCGGTGCTGGACATCCTGGCCGATTCGGTCGGGATCACGCTGGTGCTGGCCGCGGTGACCTTCGCCGTCGTCGTGCCACTCGCGGTGCTGCTCGGCATCGTCTCCGGCCTGCGCGAGGGCGGCCGCCTCGACCGGGCGGTCACCTCCGTGACGCTCGCGCTCAACGCCGTACCGGACTTCGTGCTGGCGCTGCTGCTCGTGGCGGGGCTGTCGTTGCGGCTGGGCTGGCTGCCGGCGACCTGGGTCGGCGTGGGCGCCGCCGACCTGATCGTCGAACCCGCGCTGCTGGTGCTGCCGGTCACGGTCGTCGCGGCCCGCCTGATCTGCCTGCTCTCGCGGCAGGTGCGGGCGGGCATGGTGACCGTCCTCAAGGCCGACTACGTCACCCAGGCCCGGCGCCTCGGTGTGCCACGCCGGACGCTGCTGCTGCGGCACGTCCTGCCCAACGCCGCGGTCCCCGGCATTCAGGAACTGGCCCGGGTGGGCGACAACCTGGTGGGCGGCGTGCTGATCGTCGAGGCGGTCTTCGCGATCCCCGGTGTGGCGACCGCCCTGGTCAGGGCCGTGGAGGCGCGCGACGTACCCACCGTGCAGGGCCTGGCCCTGGTGGTGGCCGCGGCGGCCCTGCTGTTCAGCCTCGCGGCGGACCTGGTCTGCCATCGACTCGTTCCACGGACGGAGGTCCTTCGGTGAAGCTCGTGAAGGGCCGGAAGCCCGGGAGGACGGGCACGGCCCCGGCGTCCGTCGGCGGGCTGCTGCTGGTGCTGCCGCTGGGCATCGCCCTGATCGGCCCGCTGCTCACCGAGCCGGCGGCTCCCGGGGCGTTCGCGCCGTACGCGGGAAGCGGTGGCGATTACCCGCTCGGCACCGACGGGCTGGGCCGCGATGTGCTGGCCCTGCTGCTGCACGGCGGGCGAAGCGCGCTCGGCATGGCGCTCGGTGCGGTGGCGGTCGCGTACCTGGTCGGCGGGCTGCTGGGGCTACTGGCAGCTTCCGCCCGCCGTCGCCTGGCCGACGAGTTGCTGATGCGCCCCCTCGATGTGCTGCTTCCCGTGCCCACCCTGCTGGTCATCAGCGTGGTGGCGGTGGGCTGGCGCGGGTCACCCGTCGCGATCGCCCTCGCGGTGGCTGCCGTCAACGTACCGCCCGTGGCGCGGCTGGTGAGGGCGGCTGCCCTGGACGCGGCCAGCGGCCCGGTCGCCGAGGCGCTTCGGGTGCAGGGCGAGTCCCGTGCGCGTATCCAACTGGACTGCGTGGCGCGGTCGGTGCTGTCGCCGGTCGCCGCCGACATCGGCACCAGGATCACCCTTGCCGTCTTTCTCGTCGGTTCGGCCAACTTCCTCGGCCTGGGACTGAACCCGACCGCGCCCGACTGGGCGGTGAGCATCGCCCGCAGCCGCGAGGGTCTGCTGCTCCAGCCGTGGGCCGTGCTGGCACCCGCCTTGATGCTCGTCATGTTCACCGTGGGGCTCAACCTGCTCGCCGACCGCCTGCTGGCCCGCTCCCGCCCTACGCAGGAGGCAGTGCGATGACCTCCGAGACACCGTTCGTCACCGTGCGCGGGCTCTCCGCGCGGGCCGGTGACACCGTGCTCCTCGACACGGTCGACTTCGACCTGTACCAGGGCCGGGTCACCGCGCTCGTCGGCCCTTCGGGCAGCGGCAAGACCACGGCCGCCCTCGCGCTGCTGGGCGAGGCGGGCCCCGGCGTGCGCCTCGACGGCCGGGTGAAGGCCGGCCCCGTCACCGTCGTGGACGGGGACGGGATCACGGAGGAAGCGGCGGGGCTGAGGGGCCGGCTGGTGGCGTACATGCCCCAGCACCCGGGCAGTGCCCTCAACCCGGCCCGCCGTACCGGCGCCGTCCTCGCCGAACTCGCCCGGCTGCACCGCTCCACGGGGCCCACACCGGTCTCCGACGCCCTCCGCGCAGCGCAACTGCCCACCGGACGCGACACGGAGCGACGCTTCCCGCACCAGTTCTCCGGCGGGCAGCGCCAGCGCGTGGCGCTCGCCCAGGCCCTGGTGTGCCGGCCCGAGGTGCTGGTACTCGACGAGCCGAGCACCGGGCTCGACACGGTGACCCGTATGCGACTCGCCGAAACGCTGGCCGGGCTCGCCCGCAGCGGGCCGGCGATCCTGTTGCTCAGCCACGACCACGACCTCGTCCGAGCGCTCGCGGACCACGTCGTCGTCCTGCACCGCGGACGGGTGACGGCGTCGGGCGGCGCGGCCGACGCGCTGCCCGCCCGGCGCCCGGTGACCGCCGTGCGGCACACACCCCGCGACCTCGACGAGCCCCCCGTGCTCGACGTACAAGGGCTCTCCGCCCACCTCCACGCCGGTGGCCGAGGCCCGGTCCTGCACGGGGTCGATCTCCGGCTGCCCGCCGGCGGGTGTGTCGGCGTGGCCGGTCTCTCGGGCAGCGGAAAGACGACCCTGGCCCGCTGCGTGGCCGGACTCCACGAACGCCACCGCGGCCGGATACTCCTGGACGGCCGTCCGCTTCCGTTTCTGCGCCACCGCACCGCCGAGCAGAAGCAGCGGGTGCAGTACGTCTGGCAGGAGGTACGCAGCTCCTTCGACGAGCGGCGCCCGGTCGCCGAGCAGGTCGCCCGCACCGCCGTACGGCTACGGGGCCGGGACGCCGGTGAGGCACGGCGCGAGGCCCTGGAGCTGCTGGACCGCCTGGGGCTGGACTCCGGCACGGCGGAGCGCCGTCCCGGTGGCCTGTCCGGGGGCGAACTCCAACGCGCGGCGCTCGCGCGCGCCGTACTGGCCACTCCCGACGTCCTGGTCTGCGACGAGATCACCACCGCACTCGACGGTGACGCGACCCGAGCGGTTCTCGGCGAACTCTCCCGGCTCCGGGAGGAGCACGGCACCGCGCTGCTCTGGGTCAGCCACGATTTGGAACTCCTCGCCGCCGTCGCCCACCACATCGTCGTCGTCGACGGCGGACACGTCATCGAATCCGGCACGCCCGACCAGGTGTTGCACGCCCCGCGGACCACCGTGACCCGGAAGTTGGTCCGTGCGATGGACCTCGGTACGGCTCCGGCGGCCACCGGTCCGGCCGCCCCGTCCGTGGCCGGCACCTGACCTCACGACGTCCCACCACATCCCCGACCACGGAGGACACATGACCGACCGGACAGCAGCGGGCTCCACGGCCGCACAGGCCGACGCCCGGGCACTGCTCGACGCGCTGCCCGACACCCTGCCCCGGGACGAGATCCTCGCCATCAACAGCTCGAAATCGGACGTCCACACCCACCGCACCTACGAATACAACGGCTGGACGTTCGACCTGCCGGCGGGTGTCTTCAAGCCGGGCGACACCAGCGTGTCCAACACCGCGGAGCTCAGGAACATCGTCGGGTACGCCGTCGAGGCCGGTTTCCGGCCGGAGATCACGCATCGCCAGACCTGGGAGGGTGACAACTGCCAGGCGTACCTCTTCACCCTGCGCCACGATCACGCCGCCTGACCGGAGGAGCAGGACATGCACGAGCACATAGCCGAAGCGGTCAAGGAACCCGATGTGGTGACCGTTCCGCCCGGGGCGGTCTGTCTGCGCTTCGAGACGATGAAGCTGTACTCGGCACTCGGTGCCGTACGCCACCTCCTCGAGACCGGGCAGGTCCAGCCCGGTGACACGCTCATCGACAGCTCCAGCGGCATCTACGCCCACGCGCTCGCCCTCGCCTGCCACCGGTACGGACTGAAGTGCCACATCGTCGGCTCGACGACGGTCGACCGGACACTCCGCGTCCAGCTGGAGATCCTCGGCGCCACCCTGGAACAGGTCCGTCCCTCCAAGAACCTGCGCCTCGACCAGAACCTGCGGGTCGAGCGGATCGGTGAACTCCTGCGGGAGAACCCGCAGTACCACTGGATGCGGCAGTACCACGACTCCGTCCACTACCTCGGCTACCGCGATGTCGCCGACCTCGTCCGCAAGGAAGTCCCCGAGGGGCCACTGGCCCTGGTGGGCGCGGTCGGCACCGGGGCGTCCACCGGGGCCATCGCCACGTATCTGCGCGAGGCGGCCCGAGATGTGACGCTCATCGGGATCCAGCCCTTCGGCAGCGTCACCTTCGGCGCCGAGCACGTCACCGACCCGGACATGATCATCGCCGGTATCGGCAGCTCCATCCCCTTCCAGAACGTCCGCCACGAGCTGTACGACCGCATCCACTGGGTCAACTTCGACTACGCCATGTCCGGGGCCGTCGAACTCCTGCGGGCCGGCGGCATCTTCGCCGGGCTGTCGGCCGGCGCCGCCTACCTGGCCACGCTCTGGGAGCGCGAACGCGACGACTCCAGGACGTATGTCTTCCTGGCCGCCGACACCGGGCACCGTTACGTCGACAGCGCCTACGCCAACCATCCGCAGGCCGTCGGCCTCGGCGCCATGCGGCCCCACGAGGTCACCACACAGGGCGAGCTGCGCCATCCCTGGTCGGTGATGGACTGGCCACCCGGCGAAAGGGCACTGCTGCGCGGCGAACCGCTCCTGGTGCCCGGGGCCGTCTAGCCTCGTACGCCCGTATCGGCAGCGCCCCGTCCAGTCTCCGCCCCCGCCCCCGTTCGAAAGGTGTCCTGCCGTGTCCCCCAGCGACCAGCACACACGCGGGTTCGTCCTGTTCCGCCGGCTCTTCGGCCCTGCCGAGACCGCGGCCCTGGGGCAGGCGGCGGAGGCCGTGCTCGCGCGGGTGACCGAGCAAGCGCTGGAGGGGACATCGGAGGTCTCCGTGTGGCCGGACGGGCACCGGCTGGGGACGGTGGACGGGACCACCGTCCACTGGGAGCCCGGCGCCCGTCCGCCGGCGGTTCGCAGCCTGGCGCCCGTCACGCACCTGAATCCCGGTCTCGACGCCCTGTGGACCGACGAGCGGCTCACCGGGCCCATGCGCCGGCTGCTGGGCACCGAGCGGCTGGGGCCGTTCACGTCGAAGCTCAACTTCAAGAGGGCCGGCGTCGGTTCGGAGTTCCGCTGGCACCAGGACCATCCGTACTGGTATTGCAGCGCAGGTCCTGACGCCCAGGACATCGCCACCGCGATGATCTTCCTCGACGAAGCGACCGCCGACAACGGCGCCCTGCAGATCGTCCCGGGCAGCCACCTGGCCGGACCGGCGCCGCGCGACCGCGCAGAGCCGACCGGGCTGCTCGTCGACACGGCCCGGACCGGCGTCGACGGCGCGGTGACCGTCCTGGCGCCGGCCGGCTCCGTGCTTAGGGACGCGGCCGTCGCCGGACTGCTCGACATCGCCCCCGGTACCGAGGTGGCCCTGATAGGCGTCGTCAACCCGCTGGTGGCGGCGATACGCGAGCAGGGCGGTGTCCCGCTGCCCTGCGACCTCAACCTGCGCACCACCAACTGGGGCGACCCCGTCACCGATGACATGCACCAGGTGCTGACCGATGCCGACGCGGTGATCGCCACGGGCATGACTTTCAGCAACGGCAGCTTCGACGTCATCCTGGAGCACTGCCGCAAGCACGCGACGCCGCTCGCCGTATACGCCCAGACCGGCAGCGCGGTCGCGCGCGCCTTCCTGGGGGCCGGCCTCACCGCGCTGTCCGCGGAGCCCTTCCCCTTCTCCCAGTTCAGCGCCGACGCGACCGCGCTGTACCGGTACCGGGCGGAGCGGGCATGAGCAGCGAGACGAAGCGCCCGGCGGCAGACCCCACCGCCGGTCCGGCGGAACCGCCCGCCGAAGCCCCGACGAACGCGGCGGCGAACGGCCATGCCGTGCCGGGCGACTGGCGGATGACCCGCGTCCTGTGGCCGTTCATGCTCGCCTCGGCCGTGGGCCTGGTGCCTTTCACCATCTACAGCACCTTCCTCGTCCCCATCGCGGACACCGCGGACGGCAGCGTCGCCGCCCTGGGTCAGCTGCGCGGCCTCGGCGGGCTCGCCGCCCTGGCCGTGGGCACGGCGCTGGCTCCGCTGATCGACCGCGTACGCAGGGATCGGGCGGCCGCGGGCGGGCTCACCGTGCTGGCTCTGGCAGCCGCCTTCGGCGCCACCGGCGAGTTCCTCCTGCTGACTGCCTTCTGCCTGCTGGTCGGCGCCGGTACGGCCGTGCTCAATCCGGCGCTGACGGCAGCCGCGGCCGATCGCTTCGACAACGACGCGGCAGCGGGCCGCGCGGCGACCCTCATCACCGCCACCCAGTCGCTCACGGCACTCCTGGCCGCGCCCCTGGTGGCGCTGCCGGCCGTGTTGTGGGGCTGGCAGGGCGACTTGTGGGCCATCGCCGCCATCGCCGCCGTACTCGCTCTGTACTTCCTCCTGCGCGGCCGCCACTCCCGGCGCGTCGGGCTCACGGCCGACCGGGACGCGGAGAAGACGACGCGGCCGGGGTACCTCGCGTCGTTCAGGGCGCTCGGCGCCCTGCCCGGGGTGGCCCCGCTCCTCAGCGTGGCCATGCTGAGAACGGCGGCGTTCATGGGCTACCTCGCGTACCTCGCCGCCTTCTACGATGAGCGCTTCGGCCTGGACCCCGGCCTCTTCGCCCTCGTCTGGACCCTGAGCGGCACCTCGTTCTTCCTGGGCAACCTCTTCGCCGGCCGGCTGCTGAGCTCCGAGCGGCCGGCGGTCTCCAGTGAGCGGCTGATGACGCTCGCCCTGCTGGTGGCGACGTCGGCTCTCGTAGGGGTCTTCTTCACCCGCTCTCTGTTCCTGGCGCTTCCGTTGACCGCGCTCGTCGGCGCCGGTCACGCGACGGTGGCCGCCTGTGTCACCACGCTGCTGGTGCGCCGGTGCGGTTCGCTGCGGGGCACGGCGCTGAGCCTCAACGCCGCCGGAATGAGCTTCGGCGTCTTCCTCGGCGCCGGTCTCGGTGGCGTCGGTCTCGCCGTCGGCGGATATCCGGGCACCGCCGCGGCGCTGGGGGCACTGACCCTCGCGGCGCTCGTCTTCGCCCGCGCGGTGGCACGCTCGGCACCTGCTGGTGAGTGAGGCGGCCACCGGCACTCCGGTGCGCCGACGCGGGGACACCTACGGGCCGGCGCCGCGGCCTGTAGGCGTCCCCGCGTGAAGAGCGCGGGTCGCGGAGGCGGGAACTGATCAGCGGGAGTCGGTTGTGACGGGAAGTACCGAACCGGGCAGGCGCCTGACACGCCAACGTGCGGCTGTCGCGCAGGCCCTCGCCGGATGCGCGGATTTCGTGTCCGCCCAGCAACTGCACGCACGGATGGCCGACAAAGGCGTCCGGGTGGGACTCACCACCGTCTATCGCGCCCTGCAGGAGGCGGTGCGGACGGGTGGGGCCGACGTCGTACGGTCCGAGGTCGGCGAACGGCGCTACCGGCACCGACCCGCGGCCGAACACCGCCACTACATCATCTGCCGCGACTGCCTCCATGGCGAGGCCCTCGACACCGACGTCGTCGAGCGCTGGGTCGGCCAGGTGGCCCGTACGACCGGATTCGCCGAAGTGGACCACACCCTCGAGCTGAGCGGCGTCTGCGGCGACTGCCGGCGCAAGGGAAACAACGCGGACACGCCCACGCGGTAGCACGGGTCGGTTCAGAGGTCGTCGTGCACGCGGCTCCCCGGGTTCCGTGACGTGACAGGGCGGGACGGGGCGGGGCGGGGCGGGGCGGGAGAACCGTCACGCGGGACCGACGACGTGGGCCGCGTCCGGGGCGGCCGGCAACGCCCGCGAATCGAGGTCGGCGACGTGCGGATCTTCCTGCCCTACGCCGACCGTGACACCACTACGGCGTTCTTCAGGATCTCCAACAGCGGCGGCACCGACGGCCGGTTGACCGCCGTGACGTCCTCTGCCGTCGACGAGGCCGTGCTCAGCGGGCACGAGAGTGCGGGCGGCGGAGCCGATTTTCATGTGCGCACGGTCGACTCGGCCGGAACCCCCGCGGGCGGGACGCTGGTCAGGTCGCCGAGTGCTCTGGACGCCGTGGTGTCCGCGAAGGCGCTTGCCGGCCGGGTGACACCGTCCCGTTCCCCCTGCGCTTCCTCACGGCTCACGGCTCGGCTCCGTGGCGGTCGTGGTCCGGTCCGGCACCCGGCTCGCGACGGGAATCGGTCGCCGGTCCACGGGAACCTGACGCTCCCTTCATCCGACTACTGCCGCGTGGGAGGGCGGGACGTACCGCCGTACCCGCGTGGCCAAGGACGATGAAAGGTGTGTGATGGGTGGGCTGGATGTGCGCATGCGAGAGGTCGCCTGCCGCCACAGCAGGGTCGAGGCCGTCGTCGACGTGGACCTGGAGATCGCGGCCGGTGAGCGAGTGGCCCTGACGGGGACGAACGGATCGGGCAAGACCACCCTCCTTCGCGCCGTCCTCGGTCTGCACCGCCAGATGAGAGGCACGATCACGGTCGGCGGCCGGAACACGCGTACGCCGGCTGAATGGGCCTGGCGGCGGCGGGCCTGCGCCTGGATTCCGCAGAAACCCGCGGCCGGCCGTTTCCCCTTGCTGGGTCACGAGTTGCTCGCCGGCAGCACCGCTCCCGCGGAAGCCTCCGAAGCCGCCAACCGGCTGGGTGTCGGGGCACTGACCGGGCGGCCCCTGCACACCCTCTCCGGTGGCCAGCTGCAGCGGATGTACCTCGCCCGGGCCATCGGCTGCGTCGCCGCGGGCGCCGGAGTGCTCCTGGCCGACGAGCCCACGGCGGCCCTGGACTTCTCCGGCCAGGAGGAGGCCGCCGACGTCCTCGCCTCCCTGCCCGTGACGCTGGTCGTCGTGACACACGACCGGGCGCTGGCCGACCGCTGCGACCGGATACTGGAGATGGCCGCCGGCCGGCTGCGGGAGGTCCGGTGACCCTCGCCGCCGCCGACGTCGGCGAGCTGCTCCGGCTCGTGCCCGTGCAGCGGGCCGGGATCGCCCTGTTGCTGGCCGCGATCGGGCTGCCGGTGATCGGTGTGGTCATCGTCGGGCTCGACATCATGCCGGTGCGGTTCGCGATGATGCACGTCGCTCTGCTGGGCATCGCGGTCGGTCTGCTGACCGGGCTCGACCCGATGCTGTGCGCGCTGGTGGCCTGCGCCCTGGCGGGCGCCGGAGTCGCCCCGCTCGCCCGTACCCCTGACGGGCTGTCCGGCGCGATGGGCCTTCTGATGAGTCTCGCGATCGCGGCCGCACTGCTCGTCCTCGCGGTCTCCGGGGTCAACGCCTCGGGCGCGTTCGCCCTGCTGTGGGGTTCGATCCTGTCCGTGGGTACAGCCGACCTGGTGGTCCTGGCGGTGCTCGCCGTCGCCGTACCCGGTCTCTTCCTGTGGCGACGTCGCGATGTCGCGCTGCTTCTGTACGACCGGGAACTCGCGCAGTGCTCAGGCGTCCCGGTACGGGGACTGACCCTGGTACTGCTGGTACTGGTCGCCGTGTCGGTCGCGGGAGCGATCAAACTCACCGGCGCCCTGCTGGTCGACGCCCTGACGCTGCTGCCCGCACTCGCCGCCCGCCGCCTGGGCACCTCACTCAAGTCGATCACTCTGTGGGCGGTGGGTATCGGCATCGCCGTCAACCTGACCGGGTTCCTCATCGCCCTCTGGCTGGACTGGCCGCCCGGCCCGGTCCTCGTCCTGACCGCGGGGGCAGTCGTCCTCGCCGTCCACCTCGTACCCGAACGGAGAATCAGCTCATGGCGCGCAACCGCGTCCGTATCACCTCCCTCCTCGCACTGAGCGCGGCCCTGGCCCTGGTCACCGGCTGCGGCAACGGCGACGACGCGTCGTCCAAGAGCGGCACCGGGGGCAAGAAGGGGAAACCGGTCGTGGTCGTCACCACCACCTGGGAAGGCGCCTTCGCGAAGGCCGCAGGAGCGGAGGATGTGAAGGTCATCGTGCCGCAGTCGGTGCACCACGCCCCCGACTACGATCCCAAGCCGTCCGACCTGGCGGCCGTCGCAGAGGCCGACTTCGTGCTGTACGCGCCGTTCGAACCGTACGCCGAGAAGATCAAGGAGGCCGCGGGTTCCGAGGCCGAGTTGGTCGAGGTCGGTCTCGACAACGACGCCGACAAGGTCAACGCCGAAGTGGCCCGGCTGGGCGAACTGTTCGGCACCGAGGACGCCGCCGCGAAGTGGAAGAGCACGTTCGACGCCGAGCGCGCCAAGCTGTCCGCGGATCTGAAGTCCGGCTGGCCCGGCGGCGAGAGCCCGGCCGTGGTCAGCCAGGTCTTCACGGCCTGGGCGGCGAAGCTGGCGGGCGCCACCACCGTGGGTACGTACGGGCCGGAGGCCGTCACTCCGGCTCAACTGGCCGAACTCTCGGAGAAGAAACCCGCGCTCGTGCTGGACAACGCTCACATGTCGACCGGCACCGTGCTGCCCGACTCCGGCGCCAAGCAGGTGAAGATCGCCAACTATCCGGGCGACGATCTCGATCTGCTGGCCGTGTACCGGGACGCGGCGCACGAGCTGAAGAACGCCATGTCCTGAAAGACCGGGTGCACGGCCCGGCGCGGGGCGTTGCTCGGGCGTTGCTCGGGGCGTTGCGCGCGGGTGGGGGCAGTCCGGTTCGGGACTGCCCCCACCGTTCGCTCAGCCCGCCTGCGCGAGAGGCGGCGCCGCCGTCTTCGGACGGAGCCCGGTGTTCACGGTCAGGCGCTCTCGCAGCGCGGCCCGATCGGGCTTGCCCGCCGGCGTCAGGGGAAGCTCCGGCACAACCAGGAGACGCTCGGGGTGCTTGCGCTGCTCGAGTCCGCGGGCCGTCAGATGCGCGCACAGCGAGTCGAGTGTCAGGGCGTCGGTGGTGCGGGGAACGACGCAGGCCGCCAGCCGCTCGCCCATCACCTCGTCCGGTACACCGACGCACACGACGTCGCGCACGAGGGGGTGGGCGGCCAGCTCCCTTTCGACCTCGGCGGGGCTGATGTTGACGCCGCCCCGTATGACCACGTCCTTGAGGCGTCCCACGATGTGGAGGACGCCGTCCCCGTCGAGGAATCCGAGGTCTCCGGTGCGCACCCAGCCGTCCGGGGTGCGGTAGCGGGCGTCGAGTTCCGGGGAGCCGACGTAGCACATGGGGGTCATCGGGCCACGAGCGATGATCTCTCCCATCGTCCCGTCCGGGAGCTGTTCACGGGTCTCGGTGTCGGCGATGCGGATCTCGGCGACGCGCGGGTCGGGACGGCCGGCGACCACGCCCTGCCGGTCGGCGGCCGGGGTGTCGCCGCTCAGCCCGGTGTGGCAGTTGACGCCGTCGGCCGACCCGTAGAGGTTGACGACCGGGCAGCCGAACGCGCGGGCGGCGTGCCGTGCCGTCGTCTCGTCCAGAGCGGAGCCTCCGAGGACCAGGGCTGTGGGCGCGGGCAGTTTCTCGCCTGTGCTCTCCAGTCCGTCGAGCATCATGCGCACCATGGTGGGCACGCCCAGGATGTGGGTGGGCTCGTGCTCGCGTACCGCTGCGAGCGCGGCTTCCGGGGTGAAGTGTTCAAGGAGGATCAGCGTCCCGCCGTGCCGGGCGAGGGCGACCGCGGTGCCGTTGGAGCCGAAGGCCGAGGCGAGCGGCACGAGGAACAGGCAGCGCGGCGGGATGCCGTCCGGCATGAGCGAGGCGAGGAAGTTGCCGCGTCCGCCCGCCAGCGCGTTGTGGGAGTACGCGACCATCTTCGGCTCCGCCTCTGAGCCGGAGGAGACCAGGATACGGGCGGCGCTGTCGGGATCCGGCCGGGCGGGGACGAAGGCACGGGGGTCGGAGCGCAGCAGCTCCGAGAGCGGAATCGTTCCTTCTGGAGCATTGCCGGGTCCGGCCGCGATGACGTGGCGCAGAGCGGGGAGGGCCGGGGCCAGGTCGGACAGATCGGCGGCATGCCGATTGCCGCGGTGCTCGACGGCGGCGATGACGGCAACGGCATCCGCGCGGCGGAGCAGGGATTCGGCTTCCAGGGTGCCGCGGCCGACGGGGAAGGGGAGCGCGACGGCGCCGAGGGCGGCCAGGGCGAGATCGGCGATGACGGCGTTGCGGCCGTTCGGGAGTTGGACGCCGACCACATCACCTGCGCGTATGCCGAGGTCTCTGAGGCCGGTGGCCAGACATCGCACTTTGCGGTCCAGGGCGGTGTAGCAGAGTTTGCCCTTGGCGTCGAGGACGGCCGTGCGATGCAGGTCCGCGACCTGGCGGGCGCGGAAGAGGCTGTAGAGGTCGAGATCGGGGCAGGTGCCGTCGATCACCCAGGAGCGGCGGAGGTCGGCGGGCAGCAGGTCGTGCAGTGCGACGGTCATGCGAAGCTCCAGGGATCGGGGACGGCGGGAGCACCGTGCGCGTCCCGGCTGATCGAGCCGGCGAAACGCGGGTCGTGGTGGAGGTCGGCCAGGTCCGTGGTGACGGCGGTGGCGGTCAGGCCGTGTTCACGCAGCCATGCCAGGGCCTCGTCGGTGGACGCGTCGTGCAGGTCGTACGCACCGGCGGCGGCCGCGCAGACGTCGGCGGGGGCTATCCAGCCGTCCGCGGTGGGCAAGGGACGGCGGAATCCGGCCGGTCGTCTCGCGCTGCCGCCCGCCGCGGCCCGGCGCATGGCGGGCGCGGTGAGGACGTCGGCGGCGCCCAGCAGGGAGGAGTCGACGCGGACGCCCTGGCCGGTGCGCTCGCGCAGCAGCAGGCCGGCGAGCACGGCCTCGGTGCCGAGAAGTCCGCCGAGGACGTCGAGGAGGGTCATCAGGGAGGGGGCAGGCGCCTCGTCCGCAGGGCGGACGGCTTCGCCGACTCCGGTACGAGCCTGGACCATGAAGTCCGTACCCATGGGGGCGCCGGGCAGGCGATCGGCCCAGCCGCTGGTGTACGCGTAGACCAGCGCGGGGTTCACAGCCGTCAGATCGTCCGTGTCGAGGCCGAGTTGGGCGGCCTTGCCCGGGGCCCAGTTGTGCAGGAAGACATCGGCTTCGGCCGTCATCTCCCGCAGTCGGCGCCGGCCGGACGGCGCCTTGATGTCCACCTCCACGGCCTGCTTGCCCCGGTTCAGCGCGAGCCAGCGAGCCGAGACACCCGAACATGCGGGCGGCATTCCACGCAGCGGGTCGCCGCCCGGCGGCTCGATGCGGATCACCTCGGCACCCAGCAGACCCAGGAGGTGAGCGGAGAGAGGCGCCTGGATCCGGCGGCCGGCCTCCAGCACGGTCAGTCCGGTCAGCGGCCGTTCGACAGCCGGGCGCACGGATCGGCCGTGGTGACCGGCTCCTTGGGGTGCGAGTGACCAAGGGGCTGCGGCGTCGTGTTCGGCGGCGCGTCGGGCCAGGGTGTGCAACGGGCAGACTTCCGCGCCGGATGCCGAGGCAGCCTGCCGGATGTGCTGCCAGGTGTGGGCACGGGTGGCCGCGTGCAGGGCCTGCGGGAAGGGGGCGCATGCCGTGGCGTACCGGAACTGGAAGGGCCGCCAGCCCGCCCTGATCGCGTCGGCCGGAGCGTCCAGAGCCCGCCAGAACGCGGCCCATGCTCCAGGATCCAGCGTCTCCAGCTCGAAGAGAAGGCCGTCGGCGGCAGTGAACGGCGGTCCGCCCGGCGCGAGTTCGGCCGCCTCTCCCTCATCGGCCCCGGCTGCGGCGAGGTACTGGGAGACGGCCAGCAGTCCGGCCCGGTCCGCGCTCGTGGCCACCCGGGCGGCCGTCCCTCCACGGGTCTGGCCGACCAGCCCCGCCAGGAGCCCCTGCACGGTGAGCACGGCGGTCGCGGTGGCGACGTAGTCGACTGCCAGGCCGCGCGGTTCACCGTCTCGCCTGCCGTGCACGGCCATGACGCCGGTGGCGGCCTGCACGGTGGCCTCGTCGGTGATCCCGCTCGCCGCGGCCGCGGCCCAGGTGACGTGGGCCTCATGCGGGAGGAAGCCATCGCCGGTCAGGGTGATGCGCCCGGTGCGGGCGTCTGCCGACGTGTCGGACACCGGTTCCGCGCGGGCTCCCAGGAGCCGCAGGTGCTCTGCGGCAAGGCCGGTCGATTCGGGTGGTCCCGACGTGTCGAGCTGCAGTCCGTCGAGTGGCCGGACCGTCTGCGTGGTGGCTGGTGACGCCATGCCTCTCCTCTCCTGGCGGCGGTGGCCGTCGCATGGGGATGTGTGGAACGCGGGAACCCGGGAGCATGCGCACCCGACCAGTTCCACGGAGAGGCAGTCGGACTGCCGTTCCCATGGGTTCCCGGCAAACTGGAGGTAAGTGGTGGAGAGCTGTGGCCAGGTGCGGGTCGAAGCTCCGGAATACGCTTCCGCGGAAGCGGAGTTGCGGGCTCGGGTGACGCACTTCGTCCGCAGCCGGGTGGTGCCGTGCGAACCCGTACTCGATGCCGGTGGCCCCGCTGCCGCAGCCGCGACGCAGGACCTGCGGACCCGGGCCAAGGAGGAGGGCCTGTGGGCTCTGCCCCTGCCCGCCGAACTCGGTGGCCAGGGGCTCCCCCTGCTGCAGTACGCTCAGGTGGCCGAAGCCGAGGGGGCGAGCGACCACGGCCCGGCGGCTCTCGGCTCGTCTCCCCTGCTCGACGTCACCATGCTGCAGCGCCACGGCAGCGGACGCGTGCGTGACCTCTACCTCAAGCGGGTGACGGCCGGAGAACTGCGCACCTGCTATGCGATGACCGAACCCGACGTCCCGGGGACCGATCCCCTCATGACCGGCACCCGCGCCACCCGGGCGACCGACGGGAGCTGGACCGTCAGCGGCCGCAAGTGGTTCGCTTCCGGGGCCGCCGGAGCCGACCTGGTCACCGTCCTGGCCCGCACCGCCGGAGCGCCTTCCGACCGCGAAGGGCTTTCCCTCCTCCTGGTCCCCACCGATTCCCCCGGCTTCCGTGTCGTTCGCGCTTTGCCCGTGTTCGGTGCGTACGGGCAGTGGGAGATCGAACTGGACCGTGTCGACGTGCCCGCAGACCACCTGATCGGCGAACAGGGGCAGGCGCTCGCCATCGCCGGGGAACGACTCCAACTGGGCCGCACTCTGCGCTGTCTGCGCTGGCTCGGTCAGGCACAGCGAGCCTTCGACCTCATGTGCGAGCGCGCCAACACCCGTGTCGGCTCCCGAGGTCCGCTCGCCGACCACCAACTGGTCCAGCAGCACGTCTTCGAGTCGCTGCTCGCTCTGCGCACCACACGCCCGCTGGTTCACGAAGCCGTGGCCCGGATCGACGCCGGACTGGACGCGCGCATCGAAGTGGGCCTGTCCAAGGTGGCCGCCGCCCGGATGCTCCAGCAGGTGGCGGACGCGGCCATTCAGATCCACGGCAGTGCGGGACTGGGCCCCGACACTCCCCTGCCCGCGCTCTTCCGTTCCGGCCGCGCCGCCCGCATCCTCGACGGCCCGGACGAGCTGCACATCACGTCCGTTGCGCGCCGGGTCCTGCGCGGTCATCAGGCGTAGAGCCGCGGTGACGACGCACAACAGCCGCCGGGCCACGCGTTCGGGGCGTCGACGAGCCCGGTTCGGGCCACACGCTCCGGACGTCCACGAGCCCGGTCCGGGCCACACGCTCCGGACGTCCACGAGCCCGGTCCGGGCCACACGCTCCGGACCTCCACGAGCCCGGTCCGGGCCACACGCTCCGGACGTCCACGAGCCCGGTCCGGGCTACACGTTCCGGACGTCCACGAGTCCCGTGAGGACGGCGAGCCCGAGTGCGAGGAAGAAGTCGCCCCACACCAGCTCGTGGCGTGGCGCGATTCCTCGTACCGCGTCGTAGCAACCGTCCAGCAGCATGCCGGCCGGCCGGGTCCCACCGCGCCCCGTCAGATGGCCGCTGACGAGACGGTCGAGGATCGCGGCGCCACGCTCCGAGAACTCCGCCGCCCGTGGCCCGGGCAGGTGTGCCAGCTTCAACAGCGCAACCGCTGTGATCGCGGCGGCCGAGGTGTCCAACGGGCCTTCCGGCTGCGCCTCGTCGGCCGGCGGCACAGACCTTCCGGGAGCCTCCGTTCCCCCCGCGAGCACCTGTGCCGCCGCCTTGAGACCGGCCGGCTTCCCCTGCGCCGCATCGGGGTCGAGCAGCGCGTCGGCCACGGCGAGCAACAGCCACGCACGTCCCCGGCTCCAGCCGGAGGGCGGATCGTCACACGCCTGCCAGCCCGCGTCCGCTTCGAAGCGCCATGACGGTACGAGCTCCCCGGTCCCGAGGCACAGCTCGACATGCCGGTCCAGGTGGGAGGCGGCTGCCGCGGCGCCCTGCGGCCCCGCCTGCGCGAGCAACGGGACCATACCGGGCACCGCGTCCACTCTGGCCAGCAACCTGGGGCCGCCGAACGCCGAACCCCAGGGCACCAGGCCCAGTCGCGGGTGCACCGCGTCCAAGCAGGCTTGGGCCGCCCTGCCGCGCAGCGCGACGGCCCCGCTGTCACTCTGCGCCAGAGCGGTCCCGTACCAGAGGATCAGACCGCGGGTCGCGGTGTCGGCCTCCGCCCACCGGGCCAGCCGCGCCGTGCACGCCGAGGCCGCGGCCCGGTCGGCCGGGTCGCCGGTGTGCCGGGCCCGCAGCCACAGCAGGCCGGCCCAGAACCCACCTGTCCAGGCGCCGCGCCGGGTGGTGGTCCACCGGCCGCTGTCCGGATCGGCGAACAGCGGGAACCGGGAGCCGACTTCGACCGCGGTGGCCGCGACCCGGTCGAGCACGTCCGACAGTGCGCGCTCGGCGCAGTCCGGCCGGATCACGCCGCGGTCACCGGGCCCTGCCGACGTCCGCGTACGGCCCACGCGAAGGCGACGGTGCAGGCTGCCGCGAACTCCCCGGCGACCGACAGCCAGGCGGCCCCGTAGTGGCCCGCTTCCGCCAGGGCGCCGAAGACGGGCGGCCCCAGGGCGAAGCCTGCGAAGAACCCGGCCGAGACGAGCGCGGAGTCCTGCCCGGCCCGGCCGGGCGCCGCGCGCTGCATGACGAGCACCATGGAGACGGCGTTTCCGGACACCGCGAACACACCCACCGCGACGGCTCCCGCCCATGCCAGCGGAGGCACCGACAGCGCACCCGCCAGCAGCAGGGCGGCACCGACCGCCCCTGCCGCCAGCCATCCCGGCAGCCATTCGGCCCGTCCCGGCCGGGCCGCCTTCGACCAGCACACCCGCCCGGCGATCCCCGCCACACCCAGCACCGCCACGAGAGCACCCGCCGCGGTGGGACTCATACCGAGCTTTTGAGCGCCGAACAACGCGAGGTAGGTATTGACCGACGCTATTCCACAGCCCAGCAGCAACGAGAACGCCGCCAGCCACACGATGTCTCCTCGGGGGGCGGGCGACGGACGGGGGCCCGTCTTCCTCTCGGGCGGATCGGCAGGCAGTACGCGCACGGTCCACAGGGCCGCAGCCACCGCGGCGCCGGCCGCCGCCCATACCGCACCACGCCAGCCGACCCACGCGGCCAATGCGGAAAGGGGCAGCCCGGCGGCGAACGCGCCCAGCTGAACGCCCGACTGCTTCACCCCGGTCACCGAGGCCCGCCGGGCGGGCGGAACGGCGGCCAGGATCGCCTTGTTGGTCGCCGGATTGGCCAACGCCTGGGGCAGACCGCCCAGCGCGACCGCCGCGAGAAGGAGACCGGCGCCCGGCGCCGCACCGATCAGCCCGAGCGCGGCGGCGGACACGAGCAGCAGCGCGACGAGCGCACGCCTCGGACCGATCCGGTCCACGATCCGACCGCCGGCAGGAGACAGCACAGCCGCCGTACCGAAACCGATCGTCGTCGTCAGGCCCAACACCGTGGGCGAGATGCCCAGTTCGTCGACCAGCCGCGGTCCGAGCGCACCGAGCAGGAAGAGTTGCAGCATCGAGAACGCCATGGCGCAGGTGAGAAGCGACGTCAGACGACCGCCCGACCCTGCGGCTGACGCCGGCGGCGCCACCCGCTCTGTCTCCAACGATGCCTCCGTGTAACGATGTCGGACGTTCATGTGCCACGTGATAAGTCGGCCGGGCGGGTCGCGGAGTTCCCCGTAAACGTTGTGGCGTGCGCCACAGGGGCCCCGCTGAGACAGGAACCGGAACGTTTCGTACCCCTCTATGGTGACCGCGAGGAGGATGCGAGGATGAGCCGGACATGACTCCAGGTCGATGTTGTCGCGCTCTGCGGGCCGCCGTCTTCGCGGTCACCTGCGTGTTGCTCGCAGCCGTCGGCCACATCTTCATGTCGGGAGCGGCCGTCTCCTGGTGGGCCATGGCCGTCGCAGGCGCAACCACAGCGGCGATCGGCTGGAGCCTCGCCGACCGGGAACGCGGTGTCCTTTTCGTCACCTCGACGGTCGTCGCCGCCCAGGCAGCCCTCCACTGCGCGTTCTCCCTGGCGCAGGCAGCGGTGCACCCCTCGGTGTCCGACGGCACCTCCTTCGCCCGGCAATGGGCCCGGAACCTGCTGTGCCGGACGACCGGATCCGACAACCACCTGCACGAGCCGGCACGGGGCACGACAGGCACGGTCATGCCCGGTGCCGGTGAACACGCCCACCACACCGCGCAGGTCACCACGGACAGCACGGCCCTGCCCGCCGCTCACGACATGGGCGGCATGTCGCCGACCGGGATGCTGGCCGCCCACGCCCTGGCCGCACTGCTGTGCGGTCTGTGGCTGGCGTACGGGGAGCAGGCCGCGTTCCGCCTCCTGCGCGCCTTCACCGGCCGGCTCGTCGCGCCACTGCGCCTCGTGCTCAGCCTCCCCGCACCACCGCACCGACCGCGCATCCGGCTTCGTCGTCGTGGCCGGTCGTGTGCGCCGCGGCAGCTCCTTCTCGTCGACGCCATCACCTCACGGGGCCCGCCTTCCGGGATCGCTGTCATCTGACAGCCGGCTCCCCGACCGCGCGCCGGTTCCACCGCGCGCCTCGGGTATCGGCCCCCGGACCCGGGCGGCCGTACTGCTCACCGGCCCCGTTCTCATGGTGCCGGATTCCGGATCCCCAGAAGGACTTCAGGCGATGAATCCTGCCCTGCCTCCACGCCGAGCGACCATGAACGAGAAGCCGTCACGCCACGCGCGCGGCTCCGACGAACCTGTGACCCGCCTGGCGCTCGCCGCTCGTGACGGAGACCCCGGCGCCGTCGACCGCTTCGTGCGCGCCCTGCATCGCGACGTCTGGCGCTATGTGGCCTACCTCAGCGCCGACCCGCAGGCGGCCGACGACCTCACCCAGGAGACTTTCCTGCGCGCACTTGGCAGCCTTCACCGGTTCGAAGGCCGCTCCTCCGCCCGCACCTGGCTGCTCTCCATCGCCCGGCGCACCGTCGTGGACAGCCTCCGGCACACCGCCGCCCGTCCCAAGGTGTCGGACAGGGACGACTGGCAGTTCGCCGCCGAACGGACACAGCCCCGCGACCTGCCCGGATTCGAGGACGGGATAGCGCTCGCGGAACTCCTGGCACTGATCCCGGCCGAACGCCGCGAAGCCTTCTTGCTCACCCAGCTCCTGGGACTCCCCTACGCCGAAGCGGCCACGGCCATCAGCTGCCCCGTCGGCACCGTCCGGTCGCGAGTCGCCCGCGCCCGCAGCTCACTGATCGAGCTGCTGAGGGACGCCGAAGGCTCCACCGGGCACAGCCACCCCGCGCGGCCGGAGTCGAGCCGTCCGGCCCGGCGGGAAGGGGCTCTCAGCGGCGCGGTGGCCTGAGCGCCCGGAAGGGGCCATGAGCAGGGGGCGGCTGGAGCTCGGCAGAGTTCCAGCCGCCCCTGCCTCGTCCACAAACCCGTTCCCGGGCCGGGCCGGGCGGGACCATGCCGGGCCGGGCCGAAGACTGCGGCAGAGGCTCTCGTCCTGCTGGTCGCAGCCCGCTGGTGGACCGGCGTGGCGTCGCGGCCGCCGGCACCGCCGTCGGTGCGCTGAGGCTACGGCCGCGTCCCTCCGCCGGTCAGGTCCCCGAAGCGAATCGCCTCAGGTCCGCGGCGAGCGAGGCGATGGCCGCGGGATTGCGCGGGCTTTCCACCAGCTCCGCGTAGTCGAGGACGACGATCCGGTCGTTCTTGACGGCCGAGACGCCGGCCAGTGGCGGGTAGGACTTCAAGAACTTCCGCTTCTGGTCTGCGGTGGTGTCTCCGTAGTCGTTGATCACGATCACCTCGGGGTCACGCTCGACCACGGTCTCCCACCCCACCGTCGCCCAGCTGTCCTTGAGGTCCTTCATGACGTGATCACCGCCCGCCCTGGTGATGATGTCGTGCGGCCCGGCGTACAGACCCGAGGTCAGCGGCTTGTCCCGTCCGTCGTCGTAGAGGAACACACGCGGGCGGTCGGCGCCCTTCGGGGCCTTCGCCTGCGCCTCGGCCACCTGCTTCTGGAAGTCGGCGACGAGAGTCTCCGCACGGTCCTCGACGTCGAAGATCTTTCCCAGGTTCCGCAGATCGGTGTACAGCGCTTCGAGCGGCGGCATCACCCCGCGTGCCTTTCCCTGCCCGTTGCGGCACGACTCGCTCAGCAGATACGAGTCGACACCCACCTTCTCCAGCTCGGCGGGGCTGAAGCCCTCACCCTCGTTGAAGCCGTAGTTCCAGCCCGCGAAGACGAGATCGGCGCGGGCGTCGAGGACCAGCTCCTTGTTGATCGTCTTCTTCGAGAGCCACTTGGTCTTCCGGTAGGCGTCCTTCCAGGGAACGGCTGTGAGGTCGCCCCTGTCGTCGGGCATCACATATCCCGCCATCCGGTCCTCGAGCCCGAGCGCGAACATGATCTCGGTGATGCCGACGTCATTGGTGACCACGCGCTGCGGCGCCTTGTCGTAGGTCTTCTCCTGGCCGCAGTTCTCGACGGTCACCGGGTAGTGGCCCCCGCGTGCCTCGGCATCACCACCCTCCTCGCCCCGAGAGGTGACCTCCGCACCGCATCCGGTGAGCATCAGGGCGGCGGTGAGTGCGAGTGCGGCTGGGCGTGCGAGTGCGGCTGGGCGTGCGAGATTCGGCATGATGGCCAGGACTCCTCAAGAAGCGGGCTGAGTGGGCAGGAGACGGTCGAAGAGCAGCTGTACGGCGCCGGACTCCGGATGCCGTACCCGGTGCGCCCGTACGCCGAAGACCTCGGCCAGCAGCTCGGGCGTGAGCACGTCGTACGGAGCACCGGAGGCGACGATCCGGCCGCTGTCGATGACGTAGAGCAGGTCGCAGTGGAGCGCGGCGAGGTTGAGGTCGTGCAGTGCGGTGAGCACGGTCAGCCCACTCCCGCGCACCAGAGCCAGCACCTCCAACTGCTGTGCGATGTCGAGGTGGTTGGTGGGCTCGTCGAGCACCAGGACGCGCGGCTGCTGCGCGAGCGCGCGGGCGATCAGGACCCGCTGCTTCTCGCCTCCGGAGAGGGTGAGGAAGCCGCGGCCGGCGAGGTGGCCGGCGTCGACCTCGACCAGCGCGGCCTCGCACGCCTTCCGGTCTTCTTCGGTGGTCCGGGCCGCCGACCGCTGGTGAGGCAGTCGCCCCATCGCCACGACCTCGGCGACCGTGAAGTCGAACTCGGTGACCGCTTCCTGGGGCAGAGCGGCCAGTCGACGGGCGCCTTCGCGCGCGCTCAGGGAGTGCAGGTCCTCACCGCCGAGCCGGACCGTACCCGCCGAGGGGCGCAGGGCTCGGTAGACGCAGCGCAACAGCGTCGACTTGCCGCTGCCGTTGGGCCCCACGAGTCCGACGACCTGCCCGGCGTCCGCGCGCAGCGTGGCCTCCCGCACCAGCCGCGCACCGGCGACCTCGACCGTCAAAGCGTCCATGTCGATCCGCATCACGCGCCTCCGAAGGTGTAGGAGCGGCGGCGCATCAGCAGCACGAAGCACGGCACGCCGATGGCGGCGGTCAGCACGCCCACCGGCAGCTCGACGGGCGCGAGCACCACACGCGAGAGGATGTCCACCCAGATCAGCAGGACGGCGCCCCCGAGCGGGGCGACGGCCAGCAGCCGGCGATGGTCCGCGCCGACCAGCATCCGGGCGGCGTGCGGAACCATCAGGCCGACGAAGCCGATGGCACCGCTCACCGCGACCACGGCCCCCGTGACGGCGGCACAGACCAGGAACAGTTCCTTGCGCAGCCTCCGCGCGTCCACCCCCAGGGCAGCCGCGGTCTCGTCCCCCATCGCCAGGGCGTTCAGGCGACGCGCCGACACGGCGAGGTGGGCCAGGCCGGCGAGCACGGCTCCGGCGGCGATCGGCACGGAGGCCCAGTCGGCTCCGCCGAGGCTCCCGAGCAGCCACATCATCGCGGACCGCGCCGCCTCGCCGCGTTCGGCCGCGAACACCATGAACGTGGTGACGGCCGAGAAGCCGTAGTACATCGCGGTCCCCGTCAGGACGAGCCGCAGCGGGGTCAGACCATCAGCGGTGCGGGCGATCGCGTACACCAGCGTCATGGCGAGGAGCGCGGACAGGAAGGCCGCCGTGGACAGGGCCCACAGACCGAGAGCGCCGAAGGCGCCGAAGAGGAGGACGGCATTGGCACCGACGGCCGCGCCCGAGGAGATGCCCAGGACGAACGGGTCGGCGAGGGCGTTGCGGACCATGGCCTGCACGGTGACGCCGATGGCCGACAGTCCGGCTCCGACGACGGCGGCCAGCACGGCCCGTGGAAAACGCAGTTCCCACACGATGGTGTACGCCGGGACTTCGTCCCGGGATATGGGCCCGCCCGTCAGCCCGGCCCACAGATGATGCAGCACCTCGCCCCAGGAGAGCCCCGACGCCCCCATCCCCGCCCCGCAGACGATGGAGAGCACGAGCGCGACGCACAGCGCGGCGAACAGGAGCGGCGGCGACACGCGTTCGGACGGCGCCGGACCGGCCCCGCCGGGGGCCGCGGGAAGTGGCACCGCGGGTTTGCGTTCCAGGGGTGTGGCCACGGGCGGGTCGCCTTCGCCTCGGGCCGTGCAGCTACGTGAGCACATGAGCAGCCCGGGACGCGGGGCGCCCTGTGCAGCGCCCTCTCGCAGTCCACGGCGAATTGTCAGGAGCCTTCGACACCGCGGGTAATCGGGCTCGCGGAGCCGCGTGTCGGGCTCCGCCTACCGTTGCGGGTCAGCGCCGGACTTCGACCGGACTTCCCCCGCGGGGCGGCTTGCAGCATAGCGTGTACACAAGGGTGCCCGTTCCTGGGACGACGCGCGCGAGGGCCGACTCCGTTGCCCCACAAGGCGGCCTTCCGGGCCGGGACGGGCCTGGGGAGCGACGCGCGGCCCGGGGCGTCCTCCGGGCCACCCCGCCCGCACCCGGTTCCCCCGGGCCCGCCCCGTCCGAATCCGGTTCCGCCCGAGCCCGCCCCCGCGTTACCCCGTCATCCCCCAGCGGGCCGGGGCGATCTGGCTGGCCATGATGGTGACCAGTTCGTATGCCGCGTGTCAACGGGCCTGTCCCGCCATCACCAGCGCCCCCGGGGCCTGTTCCGCCATTTGGTCCTGTCGGGATCCGGGTATTCGCGCCGCGCGCTATATGGCCGGAACCAGTCCCAGCCGACGGCCCGCCGAGACTCAGCGGCAGGCACAACGACAGGCACAGCGCCAACGTCGACCGACGGGCAGGGACCTGACGGGCGCAACCGCACGGCGTGTCGACGGCGTACGCCGCAGGCGACGGCACGGGCCTGCGACCGGTGCAGCCCGCACCGAACGGCGTCGGCCCTCTGGGCGTTCAGACGTCGGTACCGGAGACGCGCTGGACGGCGAGCAGGGCGACGTCGTCGATGCGCTCCGGGACGACACCGGCGTGGCCCTGGTCTTCGTCAGCCATGACCTCGCCGTGGTGCAGCACATCACGGACGAGACGGTCGTGATGCGCAAGGGCACCGTGGTCGAACAGGGGCCGACGTCCCGAGTGCTCGACGCGCCCTCGGACCCGTACACCCGGCTCCTGCTCGCCTCCGTGCCGCACGAGGGCTGGGATCCGGACGACGCGGTCCGGGCGAGGACCGCGATGGACGCGGCCCGGTCCGGGGCCTGACCGGGCGCCGGCCCGGCTGCCGCACCCTCGGGACCCGGGAGGACCCCGGTCAGGCGGCGCTGCACGACATCGCCCTGCTCAGCGCGATGACCGGCATGTCCCCGGGCGTCACGCACGCCTTCGCCCTGACGGGCCCCGGGCAGGACCTCGACCGAACCGGTTTCTCCGGCTCGGGAGCCGGTGAGGCTCCGGCCGGCGTCCCGTACCGGCGCGAGCGGGCTACTGGAGGGGGATGTCGTGGCCCGGTCCGCGCTCCTCCTCCGGACGCGGTCCGAAGTAGCGGCGGTCGGCCTCCTGGATGCGCACGTCGTTGATGCTTGCTTCGCGGCGGCTCATGAGACCGTACTCGTCGAACTCCCACAGCTCGTTGCCGTAACTGCGGAACCACTGGCCCGCGGTGTCATGCCATTCGTACTGGAAGCGGACGGCTATCCGGTTCTCGTGGAAGGACCACAGGCTCTTGCGCAGTACGTAGTCCAGCTCACGCTCCCACTTGGCCGTGAGGAACTCGGCGATCTGCTCACGGCCGGTCAGGAAGACGTCCCTGTTCCGCCAGATGGAGTCCTCGGTGTAAGCGAGGGCGACCGTCTGCGGGTCGCGGGTGTTCCAAGCGTCCTCGGCGGCCTGGACCTTGGCCAAGGCGCTGTCGAGGTCGAACGGCGGCAGGGGCGGGCGCTGTCGGGTCATGACGGATCATCCTGCCACGCCGCTGTCCTGCCACCAACGGGCGGTATGCCGGCCCGGGGGCCCAACGAGCATGTGGGCAGCGGGACTTCACGGGACGGAGCCCTCAGTCCTCGAGGGTGTCGGCTCCCTGGTTCCTCGCCGAGTCGTCCACGTCCGCCCCGATCTGCCCCTTGGCCCGCTTGCCGACGACGGCGGCAGCCGCGAGAGCGCTGGCCGTGAAGGCGGCCGCGAGGATCCACGGGCCGTCGAAGCGGTGGCGGGTCACGTGGTCGAGGGAGTAGCGGCCGGGGCCCATGACGCCGATGGCGGCCGCGGTGAAGCCGAGGAACGCCGGGTACTCGAAGCCGCCGGACTGGACGAAGAAGCCGGCCGGTGCGTGGACGGAGACGGCGCCCGCCATGTTGCCGGTCACCGCCGCGCCCGCCGCGGGCGTGGCGAGGCCGAGGGCGAGCAGCAGGCCGCCGCCCGTCTCGGCGAGGCCCGCGGCCAGTGCGCTCTCCTTGGGCGGGTGGAAGCCCATGGACTCCATGCCCTTGGCGGTGCCCTCCAGGCCGCCGCCGCCGAACCAGCCGAAGAGCTTCTGAGTGCCGTGGGCCATGAGCACAGCCCCGGTGCCCGTGCGCAGGACGAGCAGGCCGAGGTCACGTCGGTTGAGGGGGGTCATCGGTACTCCCGGTGCGGTGACGGTGGGCGACGCCATCCACTCTGGGCGCGCCCGGCGCCGGGGCCTTGCGTTGCTGGGCCGTACGGGTGAGGCGGTGCCGGTGCCGTCAGCTCGCCGGGCGCCCTGCGGCCGTCCACAGGTGCTGCATCGCGTACGACCGCCACGGCCGCCAGCGCCCGGTGTCCGCCCGGGGCGGCAGTGCCGGGTCGCCGGCGAGCAGGACGTCCGGGTCGCCGAGCGCGTGCAGGCGGACGGCGGCGGCGGTTGGGGCGTCGATGCCGGGCAGCCGCAGCAGCCGGTGCTCCGTGTCCTCACGGTCGGCGCCGGGGTCGAGAACGAGTTCGCCGGTGGCGAGCGCCCCGGCCAGCGCGCGCAGCGTGGGCCGGTCACTGCCGGTGAGGTCCTCGGCCCGGGGGAACAGGTGGGTGAGGCCGCCGCTCGGGGCGTCGAGCCGCTGCCCGTACGCGGCGACGAGTTCGCCCGCCGCCCGCCGGCCCGTCAGGATGCGGATCGCCGATTCGTGCGGGTCCGCGGCGCCGGGGACGCGCAGCCCCGGGCGGGCCGCGACGAGCGGGGCGAGGGCCGGGTCGGCGGCCAGGCGTTCCGCGACGGCGCAGGGGTCGGCGTCCAGGTCGAGCAGGCGGCGCATCCGCTGGATGGCGGAGGTCAGGTCCCGCAGGTCCGCCAGGTGCAGCCGGCAGTCGAGCCAGCCGCCGGTGCCCGCGCGTTCGCCGACCTCGGCGACGGCGGCGCCGCCGGGCAGCCGCAGCGTCCGGCGGTAGGTGCGGGTGCCGCGTGCGCCGGTGACCTCCTCGGTACCGGCCACGGCGTGGGCGGCGAGGTGGTCGAACATCAGGTCGGCCGCGTACGGGCCCCGGTGGGCCAGCCGCAGCGGAATCCCGGAGCCGCTGTCGACCGGCGGGGTGCGACCGGGCCGCAGGGCGCGCAGCTCGGTGGGGGTGGCGGCGTAGATCTCCCGGATCGTGTCGTTGAACTGCCGTACGCTCGCGAATCCCGCCGCGAAGGCGATCTCGGCGGCCTGCAGGGTCGTCGTCTGCAGCAGTACGCGTGCGGTGTGGCCGCGCTGGGCGCGGGCCAGGGCGACGGGTCCCGCGCCGAGTTCGGCGTTGAGCTGGCGCTGCACCTGGCGGGCGCTGTAGCCGAGGCGGGCGGCGAGTCCCGAGACGCCTTCACGGTCGACGATTCCGTCGCCGATCAGCCGCATGGCACGCCCGACGACGTCCGCGCGCACGTTCCACTCCGCGGAGCCGGGGACCGCGTCGGGCCGGCAGCGGCGGCAGGCGCGGAACCCGGCGGCCTGGGCCGCGGCGGCGGTGCGGTAGAAGGAGACGTTCCGGCGTTTGGGTGTGATGGCGGGGCAGCTGGGCCGGCAGTAGATCCCGGTCGTGGAAACGGCGAAGAAGAAGACGCCGTCGAACCGTGCGTCCCGGCTGCTCACGGCCTCGTAGCGGCTGTCGGGGACCGTGGGTGCCTCAGTGGTCATACGGCCAGTATGCGAGCGGTTCCGCGGTCCGGCTGGCGGAAATCGGACATGACCCCGACGCGGACCGGGCCGCCCCCCGGGTCGGCCCGGGTGATCCAGTCGGCGCGCAGGTGGACGGCCCGGCCGGGCAGGGCGGTGCGCGGCAGCTGCTGCCGGTCCAGCTCGCGGCCGCCCTGGCTGACGAGAAGGACGGGCCGGGCGAGGCGCTGTGCGGTGCGGAGGGTGAAGCGCCCGTCCACGGGCGGCCGGCCGTCGGGGCTCAGTCGGTTCGGCGCGGCCCAGAGCAGGGGGTGCTCGACGTGCAGCGGCACCTGACCGTGCGGCCATGGCCCGGCCCCGGCCAGGTGGGACAGGACGTGTGCGGCGGCGCGGCGTCCCTCGGCCGCGGCCATCACGGCCGGTTCGACGCCGTGGAGCAGGTTGCCGACGGCGAAGACGCCTGGCAGGGAGGTGCGGAAGGCGGTGTCGACGGCCGGGCCGCGCGTACCGGGGTCGATGGCCGCACCGCCGAGCCGGGCGAGCTCGTGGTCGGGGATCCAGTCGCCGGTGAAGACGATCGTGTCGCAGTCGAGGAAGGTGCTGCTGCCGTCGCTGCCCCGCAGGCGGACGCCCGCAAGCCTGCCGCGGCCGGTCAGTTCCGCGACGGCCGCCTCGGTGATCACCGGGACTCGGTGCCAGGGCGACTGGAAGGGGCCGCACGGATCATCCGTCACGAGGGCCACGACCCGGGTACCGGCCGCCCGCAGGGTGCGTACGGCGTGGAGTGCGACGGTCTCCGAGCCGACGACGACCGCACGGCGGCCGACCCGCCCGCCGTGCAGGTGGACGGTCTGCTGGAGTTCGCCGGTGGTCAGGACGCCGGCCGGCCGGGTGCCGGGGACCATGCGCGCGCTGCGGGGCCGTTCGCGGGCGCCGGTGGCCAGGACGACGGCGCGGGCGGTGACGCGTTCGAGGCCGTCCGGGCCGGTGGTGTCCAGGGTGCGGGGCCCGGCCCAGCCGGTGGCGCTGACGCCGGTGCGCAGTACGGCTCCGGCACCGGCGGCGGCGTCGGCGAGCCGCGCGGCGTACCGGGGGCC
>NZ_JBEZKP010000057.1:0-43987 GCF_040706335.1 Streptomyces sp. NPDC048389
TTTCACCCCCCGGGACCGGCCCCACCCCCCCGCCCCCCGGGGTCCGCCCCCGGCCCGGGGGCGACGGGCGGTCGGCGCCTGTGGCGGAGGTGCGGGCACGGTGCTCCGGAAACGGGTGGCCGCGGCCGTCAGTGCCGGCGGTTGGTCGACCGCCTGCGCAGGACGAGCACCGTCGCGGTGGCCGCGGCGGCGACCAGCGCGCCGCCGGCGGCGATCTCCGCCGTGTTCATTCCTTCGAAGCTGCCGCCGACACCGCCGCGGACGCCCGCGGGCGGTGCGGTCGTCCTCGTGGACGTGGCGGTGGGGCTGGGGGTGCCGCCGGAAATGGTGAGGTTCAGAGTGCCGATGCGTCCGACGCAGTTGAACTGCACCGTGTACACGGCGCCCGGCCTGGCGTCCCAGTCGACGACGGCCGTCGCGGCGCCGTTACGGGGCACGGTGACGGTGTCGAACACGGCGGAGGTGACGGTGGCGCTGCTGGGACAGCCGCCGGCGGTCAGTGTGACCCGGCCGCCCGCCGCGACGGTCGAGGGCGTGACGTTGAAGTCGTACGGCGTGTTGTTGACGGCCATGGCCGTGGGGGCCGCCGTCACTGCGAGTGCGGCCGCTCCGAGCAGAGCGGCGGATGCGGCACGTATCGCGCGCATGGTGGTCCTCCGGTCCCGAGGAGCAGTCGCGGAACGATTTCCGCAGGGGTCGGAAAATGCACCTCGATCACCGAAACGCTAAGAGGGGTGTGTGCCCGCCGCGATCGGTGTAGGGCAAACGGGTCATTCCGCTGATCCGTGCGGGCGAGCCGTCATGCGTGTCGGCTTTCAACGGCCGGGCGGAGGGGGATGGGGCGCAGCGTCCAGGATGCGCTCGCGCATGGGCCGCCGCCGCAGTGCCTCCAGGGCATCGCCGACGAGCTCGCTGAGCGGGAAGCGGAGCTCGGCCTCGAAGGGCGGCCGCAGCCGCGGCCGTCGCCCGCCACTCGGCGTCCAGCGCGGGCAGCGGGGACTCCGCCCTCCCGGTGAGGGACGCGATGCGCCGGCGCCGTCGCTGCCGGTGCCGACGGCCACGAGGCCGTCCTTGGCCGGCCGGGCCGCGGTCCGGCTCGCCGCCGAGTGGGTCACGCCGGTGGCCGCGGCGAGCTCCTGGATCGAGCCGGGACCGGCGGCGGCCAGAGCGCGAAGGACCGGGGCGTAGCGCGGGCGCACGCCTTCGAGGTCCAGCTCCACGTAGACGGCTGCCACGCCGGCGTCGAGCTGGGCGAGCAGGAGCCTGGAACCGAACGGCGCGCCCGGCCCCTACGGGGGACGGCCCTCGGGCGCGCGGAGGGCGCTGGTGCGGATCGCGGCCCACTGTTTCGCGCATGGAGCGTGGCTCGAGGAAGGGGCGCTGCTGCGCGACGCGGGACGCCTGAAAGGAATTGCCGGAGCGCTCTTCCACGGCCGGCTCGATCTCGGTTCACCGCTCAAGACCGCGTGGGAACTCCGCAGCGTCTGGACCGACACGGAACTGGTGGTCGTGGACGACGCCGGGCACAAGGGCAGCGCCGCGATGCGAAGCCGGGTCATCGGCTCTCTGGAACGATTTCGGTACACCGTGTGACTGGTGTGCCCATCGGGGCAGTTGAGATCCGGCCATTTCTGTGGCGGTTCCACGTGGGGGGAATTCATCTGCGGGAAGGGGCATTTCAACTCTTCGCGGTCGCCAGGCCGAAGATTTTCCGAACGCGGTTGAACATGCGGCGCACTCCCGTCCGTACCTAGGGCCATGAACGGCGCACTCGGGGCGCCGGACCGGATGGATGAACTACGGGAGTGGACATGAACACCTGGCGGAACGCCTCGCTCGCGGTGACTGCAGCGGCCGTACTCGCGCTGACGACGGCGTGCGGTCAGGACAAGGGCACCGAAACACCAAACGGCCAGGCGGTCGGTGCGGCCAACCCCGCCGCACAGCCCGGCAACGGCTATGGCTCCGACGCCGGTTACGGCTCGGCCGCCGGCGGCGAGGCCGCCGCCGCCAAGCCGGCCGGGCAGCTCGCGGTCTGGGAGAGCGAGGAGCTCGGTAAGGTCGTCGCCGACAGTGCGGGCCTCACGCTGTACCGGTTCGACAAGGACACCGCGAATCCTCCCAAGTCGAATTGCGAAGGCGACTGTGCGAAGACCTGGCCCGTCGTGGCGGCGGGCGGCGCTTCCGCGGCACCCGGCGTCGACCCGTCCCTGATCGGCGAGGTCACCAGGGCGGACGGCACCAAGCAGCTCACGATCGACGGCTGGCCCATGTACCGCTACGCCAAGGACACCAAGGCCGGTGACGTCAAGGGCCAGGGCATCGGGGGTACTTGGTACGCGGCGGCCCCGGACGGCAAGAAGGCGTCCCCGGGCGCGGGCGGCGGCGAGGCGGGCGGTGACGAGGGCACAGCGCCGGCCGACCTCGCGGGGCTTTCCGTGCGCAAGGATCCCAAGCTCGGCGAGATCGTGGTCGACAAGAACGGCATGACCGTCTACCGGTTCATGAAGGACTCCGCCTGGCCCATGAAGACCGCGTGCACCGGCGACTGCCTGGAGAAGTGGCCGGTCGTGGCACCCGTCGAGAAGAACGACACGGTCGGAATCCTCAAGAAGGGCTTCGTCACCTTCGACCGCCCCGACGGGATCGTGCAGCAGACGATCGACTGCTGGCCCATCTACACCTTCAAGGGCGACGCCAAGCCCGGTGACACCAACGGCCAGGGCGTCGGTGGCACCTGGTACGCCGTCTCGCCCGAGGGAAAGCCGGTCGGAGCGCCCAAGTAGT
The DNA here is from genome assembly GCF_040706335.1 of Streptomyces sp. NPDC048389. Lineage (NCBI taxonomy): Bacteria > Bacillati > Actinomycetota > Actinomycetes > Kitasatosporales > Streptomycetaceae > Streptomyces > Streptomyces sp. NPDC048389. Next base: position 2,788 of record NZ_JBEZKP010000057.1, read on the forward strand.
CCCCACGCTGCGCCTCCGGCAGGAGTCGGCCCGCCTCACGCCACACGCGTGACGGCGGGCCGGCGCATGTGCGGGGTGATTGTGACAAGGACTGTTGCCCAGGGCCAGTGACGAACAGGTGTGACCAAGAACGGACCGCTAATTTCCGGTTGGGGTCGCCCTCTTGGCGGGCGATCAGTAGCCTCGGCTCGAACGCCGGCCATGAACACGGCCGAACTCCCCCGTGGCGACTTGTTGGAGACATCGATGGAGCGTCCCGCCTGGGCCCCGCAGGGCATCGACATATCGGTGCCGAGCGTGTCCCGCATCTATGACTTCTATCTGGGCGGCTCCCACAATTTCGAGGTCGACAGGGCGGCCGCGCGCAAGGCCATGCAGTACATGCCGGGACTCCCCAAGATCATGCAAGCGAACCGGGCGTTCATGCGGCGGGCCGTCAACTACGCGGTGGGCACGGGCATCACGCAGTTCCTCGACATCGGATCCGGCATTCCGACCTTCGGCAACGTCCACGAGGTCGCCCGCAGCGCCACCTCGGACGCACGGGTCCTCTACGTCGATCACGACCCGGTGGCCGTCGCCCACAGCCGCGCGGTACTCGACGGGGACAAGCGCTCGGGTGTCGTCGCCGCCGATCTGCGGGCGCCCCGGCAGATCCTCGACAGTCCGGAGGCCGGACTCCTCGACCTCGAGCGGCCGGTGGCCCTGCTCCTGGTCGCCGTCCTCCACTTCATCGAGGAGGACGACGACCCGTACGGGGCGGTGGCCGAACTGCGGGACGCGCTGGCCCCCGGCAGTCTGCTGATGCTCACCCATGCCTCGTTCGAGGGCATCCCGGTGCCCCCCGAGCAGGCGGGCGGCGCCGTCGAGGTGTACCGGGACATCCGCAATCCGCTGGTGATGCGCTCACGCGAGCAGATCTCCCGGTTCTTCGACGGGTACGAGATGGTCGAGCCGGGCCTGGTGTCCATGCCGCACTGGCGGCCGGACGGGCCGGTCGACCAGGAGGATCCGTATGCCTTCTCCGGTTTCGCCGGAGTGGGGCGCAAGGCGTGAGGCATACCACAGAGGTGGAAGCTCCGGAGGGGCATCCGGGCGTGCTGGAGGATCGGCTCAGGCGGTTCGCGACCATCTGGAGCCGGGCGATCTTCCCGGCCACGGCCACGTCGCTGACCCGGCCGGAGTTCGAACAGCATCTGCTCCCGCTCGCCAGGGAGTTGAGCAGCGCGCTCCACGCCCGCCCGTTCACCGCCCGGCCCGCCCAGCAGGTGGGTGCCGCGCTCGTCGGCGCGCACTGCACCGACCCCGACGCCCTCGGCCGCACCCTCGGCGTGATCGACGCCTACCTGGTGCTCTACTGCGGCGATCCCGACCTCAGCGCGGAAGAGAGCCGGGCCCGCTGCGCCCGGCTGCAGCACGCGCTCGCCGCCGGCTTCGCCCAGGCGCTCCGTGAGCGCACGCTGGCCGAGCAGGAGTCCATCGCCCGCTCGTCGCTACTGGCCCGCAGTGAGGCACTGGACGCGATGCACGCCACCGAGGTCCGCTTCCGCGCGGTCTTCGAGGGCGCCGCGATCGGCATCGGCATCGCCGATCTCGAGGGCAACGTCCTCGAGGTCAACGACACGCTGACCCAGATGTTCGGCGGCCTGGAGAACCACGTCCGCGGCCGCAAGGTCACCGACTGGGCGCATCCGGAGGACCGGCCGCAGGTATGGGAGTTCTACCGGGAGCTGGTCAAGGGCGAGCGGGAGCACTACCGGGTCGAAAAGCCGTTCTACCGCAACGACGGCACCGTCCTGTGGACCAATCTGACCGTCTCCCTGCTGCGTGACGCCGAAGGCCGGCCGCAGTACCAGCTGGCGCTCTTCGAGGACACCACAGAGCGCAGGCTGCTCAACCTGCGGCTGCGGTACGAGGCCACACACGACGCGCTGACCGGCCTGCCCAACCGCACCCTGTTCTTCGAACGGCTGGAGAAGGCCGTCGGCGGCGGCAACGGCACCCGCTTCGGGCTCTGCTACCTCGACCTCGACGGTTTCAAGACCATCAACGACAGCCTCGGTCACGCCACCGGCGACCGGCTGCTGGTGGAGGTCGCCGACCGGCTGCAGAGCTGCGCCACCGCGCCGGGCGAGATGGTCGCCCGGCTCGGCGGCGACGAGTTCGTGGCACTGACCACCGGGCCCGACACCCAGCACGAGGTCGACGAACTCGCCGGCCGCATCCTGAACGCGCTGTCGACCCCGATCCGCGTCGACGGGCGGGAGTTCACGGTACGCGGCAGCATCGGCATCGTCGAAGGACCGGCCGGGGAGCGGACCAGCGCCGAGGTGCTGCGCAGCGCCGACATCACGATGTACCGGGCCAAGTCCGCCGGCGGCAACCGCTTCGAGCTCGCCGACCCGGAGGCCGACGCCCGCGCCATCACCCGGCACGGGCTGACCAACGCGCTGCCCGCAGCCCTGGAGCGCGGTGAGTTCTTCATCGAGTACCAGCCACTGGTCCACCTCGGCGACGGCAGCGTGCACGGCGCGGAGGCGCTGGTGCGCTGGTGCCACCCGCAGCACGGGGTGCTCGGCCCGGACCGGTTCATCCCGCTCGCGGAGCGCACCGGGCTGATCGTCCCGCTGGGCCGCTGGGTGCTCCAGGAGGCCGTGCGCCAGGCCCGGTTCTGGAGCAGGCGGCACAGCGACGGCGGACCGCTGCGGATCAACGTCAACCTCTCGCCCGCCCAGCTCCGGCATCCCGGGCTGGTGGCCGACACCATCGACGTACTGGAGCGGTCGGGCCTCGAACCGGGCGCACTGTGCCTGGAGGTCACCGAGTCGGCGCTCATCGGCGCCGACGAGGACCGGCTCAAACCGCTGCGGCACCTGGCGGAGATGGGTGTCGACATAGCGCTCGACGACTTCGGCACCGGGTACTCCAACCTCGCCAATCTGCGCCGGCTGCCGGTGAGCGTCCTCAAGCTGGATCGCTCGTTCACCCAGGGCATGCAGCGCCATCCCGCCGACCCCGTCGACCTCAAGATCGTCGAGGGCATCGTATCGCTGGCCCACAGCCTGGATCTGGCCGTCACGGTCGAGGGGGTGGAGACCGCCGCGCAGGCGGAGCAGCTGCGGGAGATCGGCTGCGACACCGCCCAGGGCTGGTACTACGCGCGGCCGGGCGCCCCCGAGCGGATTCACACCCTGGTGCTGGCGGACACGGTCTGACGCCACCCGACGGCCCGCGAGTCCAGCAGCACCCGCTGCAACTCGCGGGCCGCCCGCGGCGGCGCGACATCGCTGCGGTGCGCCAGCCCGATCGTTCTGCGCAGGCCCGGCCCGGCGAGCGCTGTGACCCGCAGATCGCCGCCCGCCCCCTCGGCCACCATGGCGGGAACCACGGCGGCACCGAGGCTCGCCCTGACGAACCCGAGGACGGCGTCCATCTCGCCGCCCTCCACGGTGAACGACGGCTCGAACCCCTCGGCCCGGCAGGCGGCGACCGTCAGATCCCGCAGGTCGTAGCCGTGCCGGAACATCACCAGCGGCTCACCGGCGAGATCGGCGATCCGCAGCGGTGCGGGCGGGGCGGGCGCCGCCGGGGAGGAGACCACGACCAGATCCTCCCGCAGCAGCTCGACCGTGCTGAGCGCCGGCGACGAGGACGGCAGCGGCAGCACCACGAGTGCGAGGTCGAGCGCGCCGCGCGCCAGTTCCCGTACGAGATCGTGCGAACCGGACTCCTCGACGAGGATCTCGACGCCCGGGTGCAGATCGTGGAAGGTGCGCAGCACCTGCGGCAGCAGACCGGTGCACAGGCTCGGCGTCGCACCGAGCCGGACCCGGCCGCGCCGCAGCTGAGCCACCTCCTGGACCTCGCGGCGGGCCGTCTCGGTGTCGGCGAGGATCCGGCGGGCGAGCGGGAGCAGCGCCTGACCGGCGTCCGTGAGGGCGATGTTGCCCCGGGCGCGACGGAAGAGATCCGCGCCGAGCTCCTGCTCCAGTGCCCGGATCTGTTGGGAGAGCGACGGCTGGGAGACATGGACCCGCTCCGCGGCCCGGGTGAAGTGAAGGGTCTCTGCGACCGCGGTGAAGTAGCGGAGCTGCTGCAACTGCATGCCACGAGTCTACGGCTCAATAGGCTTGGTCTATCGACATGAGCCGGATCATGTCTTGGACCTCTGACGGGCACCGGCCCTAGCGTCGGCACCATGGCTCTGGCAACGCGGACGGAACGGCAACCGTCCATGGCACGCACCTTCTGGCGCTCGACCGTCGGCAAGAAGACGGTCATGGCCGTCAGCGGTCTGATCATGCTCGGCTACCTCGTCGCCCATGTGATGGGCAACCTCAAGATCTTCTTCGGGCCGGCGGAGTTCAACGCCTACGGTCACTGGCTGCGCACCATGGGCGCCCCGGTCCTGCACCACTCCTGGGCCCTGTGGATCGTCCGGGTCGTACTGCTCGCCGCCGTCGTCGCGCACGCGGTCAGCGCGTACCAGCTCAGTCGGCGCGACATCAGGGCCCGGCCCACCGCGTACGTGCACAAGCGGCCCGGCGCGAGCTACGCGACCCGCACCATGCGCTGGGGCGGCGTCATTCTCGCGCTGTTCATCGCCTGGCACGTCCTCGACCTGACCACCGGCACCGTCCACGCGGGCGGCTTCGAGGAGGGGCGCCCCTACCAGAACGTCGTGGACACCTTCTCCACCTGGTACGGCAACGTGATCTACATCGTCGCCATGCTGGCCGTCGGGCTGCACGTCCGGCACGGCTTCTGGAGCGCCGCGCAGACCCTGGGATCGGCAGTGCCCGCCGCGACCGCGCCCTGAGGACCGCCGCAGACGGCCTGGCGCTCGCACTGACCGCCGGATTCGTCTCCGTACCCGTCGCCGTCATGACCGGAGTGGTGAGCTGACATGACCTACCCCCACTACGCCGACTACGAGGTCGGCGCCCCGATCGCCGACGCCAAGGCGCCCGGCGGGCCGGTCGCGGAACGCTGGGCCAGGCGCCGCTTCGAGGCCGGGCTGGTCAACCCGGCCAACCGCCGCGGCCACACCGTCATCGTCGTCGGAACCGGTCTCGCCGGCGGCGCCGCGGGCGCCACACTCGCCGAACAGGGCTACCACGTCGAGCAGTTCTGCTACCAGGACTCCCCGCGGCGGGCCCACTCCATCGCCGCACAGGGCGGGATCAACGCGGCCAAGAACTACCGCAACGACGGCGACTCGGTCCACCGGCTCTTCTACGACACCGTCAAGGGCGGCGACTTCCGCGCCCGTGAGTCGAACGTCCACCGCCTCGCCGAGATCTCCGTCGAGATCATCGACCAGTGTGTCGCCCAGGGCGTCCCCTTCGCCCGCGAGTACGGGGGACTTCTCGACACCCGGTCCTTCGGCGGCGTCCAGGTCTCCCGCACCTTCTACGCCCGTGGGCAGACCGGCCAGCAACTACTGCTCGGCGCCTACCAGGCGCTCTCCCGCCAGATCGCCGCCGGCACCGTCACCCTGCACGCGCGCACCGAGATGCTCGACCTGATCGTCGTCGGCGGACGGGCCCGCGGCATCGTCGCCCGCGACCTGGTCACCGGGGAGATCTCCACGCACCTCGCCGACGCGGTGGTCCTCGCCACCGGCGGCTACGGCAACGTCTTCTACCTGTCGACCAACGCCATGAACTCCAACGCCACGGCGATCTGGCGAGCCCACCGCCGCGGCGCGTACTTCGCCAACCCCTGCTTCACCCAGATCCACCCCACCTGCATCCCGCGGACCGGCGAACACCAGTCGAAGCTGACGCTGATGAGCGAGTCGCTGCGCAACGACGGCCGCATCTGGGTGCCCAAGGCGCGCGGCGACGCCAGGCCGGCGAACGAGATCCCCGAGGACGAGCGCGACTACTACCTCGAGCGGATCTACCCCTCCTTCGGCAACCTCGTCCCCCGTGACATCGCCTCACGGGCGGCCAAGAACGTCTGCGACGAAGGACGCGGGGTCGGCCCCGGCGGGCAGGGCGTCTACCTGGACTTCGCCGACGCCGTCGCGCGGATGGGCAGGGACAGGGTCGAGGAGAAGTACGGCAACCTCTTCGAGATGTACCAGCGGATCACCGCGGAGAACCCCTACGAGGTCCCGATGCGGATCTATCCGGCCGTCCACTACACCATGGGCGGACTCTGGGTCGACTACGACCTCCAGACCACGGTCCCGGGCCTCTTCGCCATCGGTGAGGCCAACTTCTCCGACCACGGCGCCAACCGTCTCGGCGCCTCCGCCCTCATGCAGGGCCTCGCCGACGGCTACTTCGTCCTGCCGTCCACCATCAACGACTATCTCGCCCACGGCGGCCTCGACGCCGTGGACCCCTCGGACCCCGCGGTCACCGGGGCCGTCGCGGAGACCGAGGACCGGATCAGCCTGCTGCTGGCTGTGGACGGCGACCGGACGCCCGACTCCTTCCACCGCGAGATCGGCGAACTCATGTGGGAGTTCTGCGGGATGGCCCGCACCGACGAGGGCCTGCGCGAGGCCCTGGCGCGGATCCCGCGGATCCGGGAGGAGTTCTGGCGCCGGATCAAGGTGCCGGGCACCGGAGAGCAGTTCAACCAGTCGCTGGAGAAGGCCAACCGCGTCGTCGACTATCTGGAGCTCGCCGAGCTGATGTGTCTCGACGCCCTGCACCGCGGGGAGTCCTGCGGCGGCCACTTCCGTGAGGAGTCGCAGACCCCCGACGGCGAGGCCGCCCGCAACGACGACGAGTTCGCCTACGCCGCGGCCTGGGAGTTCACCGGCGCCGCACCGGTACTGCACAAGGAAGACCTCGTCTTCGAGTACGTCCACCCCACCCAGCGGAGCTACGCATGAAGCTCAACCTGCGCGTCTGGCGCCAGCAGAACCCGGACGCCGAAGGCGCCATGGCCACCTACGAGGTGGACGGCATCTCCCCGGACATGTCGTTCCTGGAGATGCTGGACACGCTCAACGAGGGGCTCATCCTGCGCGGTGAGGAGCCCGTCGCCTTCGACCACGACTGCCGCGAGGGCATCTGCGGCGCCTGCTCACTGGTCATCAACGGTGACGCCCACGGCCCGGAACGCACCACCAGCTGCCAGCTCCACATGCGCTCCTTCCGCGACGGCGACACCATCGACGTCGAGCCGTGGCGGGCCTCGGCCTTCCCCGTCGTCAAGGACCTGGTGGTCGACCGCTCCGCCTTCGACCGGATCATCCAGGCCGGCGGCTATATCAGCGCTCCCACCGGATCGGCGCCAGAGGCCCACGCCACGCCCGTACCCAAGCCGGACGCCGACTCCGCCTTCGAGCACGCCGAGTGCATCGGGTGCGGAGCCTGCGTGGCGGCCTGCCCCAACGGCTCGGCGATGCTCTTCACCTCGGCGAAGGTGAACCACCTGGGCGTGCTGCCGCAGGGCGCACCAGAGCGTGAGACCCGGGTGCTGGACATGGTCGCGGCCATGGACGACGAGGGCTTCGGCGGCTGCACGCTCACCGGGGAGTGCGCCACCGCCTGCCCGAAGGGCATCGAGCTGCCCTCCATCGCCTCGATGAACCGGGAGTGGCTGCGGGCGGCCCGGAAGGTCAGGCGGTAGGCCGCAGATCGGCGCCGTAGAGCGTCGCGTAGTCGGGCACCACGATCCGGGAGGCGGGGGAGAGCCGGCGGATCTCGGCGGTGAACGCGTCGAGGTCCATCGCCGGATCACGCCGCGGCGGTGCGCTCAGCGGCTCCTCGAAGTTGTCCCAGTGGACGGGGACGACCGTCCCCGGGCTCCCGAGCGCGGCCAGCAGCCGCGGCAGATAGCGGTGTGTCGACCGGGTCGCGGGTGTCGCCGCCATCAGCACGTCGGGCCGCAGGCCGGCCGCGGACCGTTCGTCGAAGTCGCTGGCGCCCATCAGGAAGTAGGACGGGCCGTCGGCGACGGTCACGTGGAAGGCGAGCGTGTCGCCCTCCGGCAGGTCCGAGATCGTCCGCGGGGCCCGGCGCGGTGCGGCGTGGAGTGTGCCCGGCGCGAAGTAGGACCACTTCGCGTTGCGGCTGTGCCGGCTCGCGACCACCTCGACCGTGAATCCGTCGAAGTCGAGCACCTCGCCGCCCTTCACCACGCTGATCTGCCCGGCGTCCACGCCGAGCGCCCGCAGCACGTGGTACGTCGTCTCCGTGCCGAGCACCCGGGCACCGGTCGACGCCGCGATGTACGGCACGTCGCCCACGTGGTCCCAGTGGGTGTGGCTGACGAGCACCAGCTCGGGGCTGCCCGCGTGGCGGGCCACCAGCTCCTCGTCGCAGCTCAGCCGGGTGTTCGGGTCGAAGCTCCCCCTCGGCCCGAACAGACCGGTCGGAAAGCGGGTGATGTACGGGTCGAACAGGACGGTCCGGCCGCCGACGCCGATGCGCCAGCCGGATGTGCCCAGCCAGCGCAGGGTGGCCGCGTGGGGGCCGGCCTGCGCCGGCCGGGCGGCCGTGTCGGGGCGCGGCGCGTCAGAGGTGCCCGGCGCCGCCCCGGCGGGCACCGCGTCCTGGGCGGCGTGCGCCGCGGCGGGCAGCAGCGGAGCCGCCGCGCCCAGGGCCGCGCCGCGCAGCAGGCTCCGCCGTACGAAGGCCCGTCGCCCGTCGTCGTGGCGTGTGTTCGTGTGTTCGCTCATGAGGCAGAGCAGACCAGCCCAGGGCGGCCAGTGTCCAAGACCCGGTCGCCGCACGACTCATACCTCGGGGCGCATGACGCCTGGTCGGAGGGCCTGCCCGGACCGGGGACCGCGCAGCAGATCCACCGCGGTCCGCGCCGCCGCGCCGATGGCGACGTCCGTCTGCGTATGGTTCGCGACGAGGTCCGGTGTGCGGGCGAACACGGCGACCGCGTACCGCCCGCCGTCCGGGAACTCGGCCACGCCCACCTCGTTGTGCAGCCCGGGCAGCGTGCCCGTCTTGGCGGTGACGCGCACCCCGTCCCCGAACCCGGCGGCCAGCCGGTGCCGGAACACCTGGCGCGCCATCAGCTCCCGTACCTGGGCGCATGCCCGGGGCGGCCCGGCCTCGTCGCGCCACACCATCCCCAGCAGCCGTGTCATGTCGCGCGGTGTGCTCGCGTTGGTGCGGGCCGGGTCGTGGACGCCGAGCGCCCGCACCCGCTCGGGTGACAGGGCCGGGAACACCGCGGCGAACTCCCGCTCGTCCGCGGCCCCCACCTCGGCGAGCATCGACTCCAGCAACTGCCTCGGGCCGCCCACGATCCGGGTGTTCACCAGCCCGAGTTCCCCGGCGAGCAGCGCCACGGTGTCCGGTCCCACCCGTTCCATCAACAGGTCGGCGGCCGTGTTGTCACTCACCGCCATGGCGAAGTGCGCGAGGTCGCGCAGCGAGAGCTCCACGTCGTCCAGGCAGCCTCCGGTGCCCCAGCCGCCGAGCCGGCGGTCCGCACCGACGCGGACCCGCTCCCGGGGGTCGAGCTGACCGGCCTCCGACTGCCGGGCGAACTCCAGCGCCAGCAGCACCTTGAACACGGAGGCCACCACCACCGGTTCGTCGGGGCGGCACCCGACCTCGCCGGGGCCGTCGACATCCACGGCGTGCAGCACCCCCTCGGCCCCCGCCGCGGCGAACACCGCGCCCAGCCTTTCCTCCACCAGCATCCGGATCAGCACTCCCGTCTGTCGCCTATGGTCGCCTTGTGGATCTCCTTCGCCACTTGCGTATCTTCGTCGCCGTCGCCGACGAGTTGAACTTCGGGAGAGCAGCCGAACGACTCGGCATGGCCCAGCCCCCGCTCAGCCGTGCCGTGCGCCGGCTGGAGGACGACCTCGGGGCCGAACTCTTCGACCGCTCCCGCCGGCAGGTTCGGCTCACCCCGGCCGGGTCGGTGCTCCTGGACGAGGCGAGGCAGCTGCTGGCCCGCGAGGAGCGGACGAGGGCGCTCGTACGGCGGGCCCGCGACGGTGACCTCGGCACGCTGCGTGCCGGCGTGCCGCCCGACACCTCGGCCGCCGTGCTCGGCGCGCTCCTCGCCCAGTGCGACGACCGGGGACTGCGGGTGGATCTCCAGGAGGTGACGACGGACGAGCAGTTGCGGCTGCTGGCCTCCGGGGGCCTGGACGTGGGCCTCGTGCATCAGCCGGTCGACGCCACGGAGCTGGAGCTGGGCCCGGAGGTCCGCATCGAGCTGGGGGTGGTGCTGCCCCGCACCTCGCCGCTCGCACGGCTTCCCGAGGTCGACCTGGCGGACCTGGCCGGCCATGACCTCGTCCTCTTCCCCCGGGCGTCGGCGCCCGGTTGGTACGACATGGCGCTCGACGTCTGCCGGCGCGGTGGTTTCGTCCCCGGCCGGGTCAGACACGCACGCAACCCCGAGTTCCTGATCGGCCTGGTGACGGCTGGCCACGGAGTCGCCTTCGACCAGGGACCGGTCGCACGGAAGGAACCCAGGGCCGCCTGGCGGCCGCTCGTCGGACGACCGCTCGCCCAGCGGATCCGCGCGGCCTGGCCGCGCCGGTCGCCGCACGGCGCCGCTGCCCGGGAGTTCGCGGTTGTCGCGGCGGAGGTGCTCGGTCGGGACCGCACGGCGGTGCCGTACGGCGGGGGAGAGGAGCAGGGACCCCGGCCATGGTCGGTGGTGTACGGCTGAGGGATCGCTCGCCGCGGCGAAACGGATCGGCATATGTTCCAGTCATGTTGAGGGCGGGGGAATCCGCAGGACTTTCGCCCCCTTGCCGCAGAAAATCCGTGAAGAGGTCGGCTTCGGAGCGGAATATTCGCTTCCAGAGGGCCGGGAAGGGTGCGGCATCGCAAGATCAACTTCGTTCAATTCTGTACCTCTCGCGGTGAGTTGTCCATTTCACGGCCAACCGGTCCGCACCGATTTCCGGACGCACCGGGGAGCCAGGTAGGCATGTTCACGGCGGTGCCGACCACACCGCCGTACGGACCACAGCACCTCTGGGGGAACAGCCATGTCCCGACTCACCCGACGCCGGGCCCTGGGCGCCGGCGCCGCCGCCGCGGGCCTCGCGGTCGTCGGCGCGGCACCGGCCGCGCCGGTCGTATCGGCCGTACCGGCAGCGCCGTCCGAAGGGTCACGGCGCACCGACCCGCGCACTCCGCAGCCCTTCGACGAGGTCTACCTCGGCCGCCGGATACAGGGCGGCCCGTCGCACGCCGGTGGACACCACGATCACCACGCGGGCGGCTGGGCCGTGCGGATCGACGGCCGGGAACTGCACGTCATGCGCAACACCGACGGCACCTGGATCAGCGTCGTGAACCACTACGAGCCACAGGCCACCCCGCGGGCCATCGCCCGCGCCGCCGTCCTGGAGCTCCAGGGCGCCTCCCTCGTCCCCGTCGACCTCGCCTGATCCGGGAGCATCCCGCACCATGACCGTACGCAAGAACCAGGCCGCGCTCACCACCGCCGAGAAGAGGCGCTTCACCGACGCCCTGCTCGAGCTCAAACGCACCGGCCGCTACGACGACTTCGTCACCACCCACAACGGCTTCATCATGGCCGACACCGACCACGGGCCGCGGACCGGCCACCGCTCACCGTCGTTCCTGCCATGGCACCGCAGATTCCTCCTCGACTTCGAGCAGGCCCTCCAGTCCGTCGACCCGTCCGTGGCCCTGCCCTACTGGGACTGGACGGCCGACCGGACACCCGCCTCCTCGCTCTGGGCGGCCGACTTCCTCGGCGGCACCGGGCGCAGCCGCGACGGCCGGGTGATGGACGGGCCGTTCGCCGCTTCCACCGGGAACTGGCCCATCACGGTACGGGTGGACGGCCGTGACTATCTGCGCCGCTCGCTCGGTGCCCACGGCCTCCAACTGCCCACCCGGGCCGAGACCGACTCCGTCCTCGCCATGCCCGTCTACGACATGCCGCCGTGGAACAGCGCGTCCGACGGCTTCCGCAACCACCTCGAAGGCTGGCGCGGCGTCAACCTGCACAACCGGGTCCACGTCTGGGTCGGCGGTCAGATGGTCACCGGAGTCTCGCCCAACGACCCGGTGTTCTGGCTGCACCACGCCTTCATCGACCGGCTCTGGACGCAGTGGCAGGAGCGTCACCCGGACGCGGCGTACGCCCCGGCGGGCGGCACGTCCGACGTGGTGGACCTGCACGACACGATGCGCCCCTGGAACGACGTGACCCCCGCCGACCTGCTCGACCACCGACCGCACTACACCTACGACACCGCCGCGTGACCCGCCGTCCGGGCGGCGCCACCGCCGCCCGGACCCACGTCGGGAGACCGGCCGCCCGTGCCGCCGGACGCCGCTCCGGTCGGTCCCGGGGTCGGTCGCGGTGCGGGTCGGTCCCGGGGTCGGTCGCGGTGCGGGTCGGTCCCGGGGTCAGTTGTGCGACAGGGGTCGGCCCGCCGGCGTCAGCCCCGCGATCCGGGCCAGCCGCCGCAGCGAGTCCAGCAGCGCCGCGCGGTCGTACGTGCTCGTCGTGACCAGCACCTCGTCGGCGCCGCTCTCCCCGACCGCCTTCCCCAGCGCGTCGGCGACCTGCTCCTCGGTGCCCGCGATGTGGCCCCGCAGCCCCGACTCGTAGAAGCCGCGCTCCTTGGAGGTCATCTCCAGTGCCTCGACCCGCTCCGGAGACATGAGTGGCGGAAAGGTCCCACGGGTGCGCGAGTACGCCATCGACCACGCCTCCGGCATCAGCAGCCGCTGCGCATCCTCCTCCGTCCCGGCGACCGCGACGGTGCCGGAGACCATCACGTACGGCCGCTCGGCCCAGCGGGACGGACGGAACTCCCGCCGGTAGCCGTCCACGGCCGCCAGCAGCCGGTCCCGGCTCCGAAGATCGCCGATGACCAGCGGCAGACCGGCACGCGCCGCGACGCGGGCTCCCTCGCCGGTGGCGAGCACGTACGGCGGAACCCGTAGCCCCTCCGAAGGGCGGGCCCGGACCTGCGGGTGCGCGGACTGCTCGCCGGTGAACCAGCCCAGCAGTTCATCCAGTTGCGCGGCGAAGTCCTCGGCGTCCTTCTTCTCCCGGCCCAGCGCCCGGCGGACGCCGTCGGTGAAGCCGACGGAGCGGCCCAGCCCCATATCCACGCGGCCGGGGAAGAGTGACTCCAGCACCCCGAACTGCTCGGCGACGACCAGTGGCTGGTGGTTGGGCAGCATGACCCCGCCGGTCCCCACGCGGATCGACCCGGTGGCGGCCGCGACGGCCGCCGCGAGCACCGTGGGCGCCGAACCGGCGACGCCCGGCACACCGTGGTGCTCCGAGACCCAGAACCGGTGGTAGCCGAGCGCCTCGGCGTGCCGGGCGAGCCCCACGGTGTCGCGCAGCGCGGCGGGGCCGTCGTGCCCCTCCCGGGTGCGGGAACGGTCGAGCACGGACAGGCGGACCGGTGCGATCACTGAACTCACATACGGGTGCAACGCTCAGAGCCCGCGGGGATTCCCGTTCCCCGCTCTAGGGTGGGGAACGTGACACGCAGCAGCAGGCCGCTGGCCGTATTCGACCTCGACGGGACGCTCTCCGACGCCGGGCACCGCCAGCATCTGCTGGAACGCGAACCCCGCGCCTGGGACGCCTTCTTCGCCGCAGCCCCCGACGACCCGCCGCTCGCGGAGGGGGTGGCGCTGTGCCTGGAGGCCGCGAAGGAGTGCGAGGTCGTGTACCTCACGGGCAGGCCGGAGCGGTGCAGGGCCGACACCGTGGCCTGGCTCGCCGCACAGGGGCTGCCGGAGGGCCGTCTGTTCATGCGGCGCAACGACGACCGGCGGCCGGCCCGCAGGACCAAGCTGGAGATCCTGCGGCGGCTCGCCCGCGACCGGGAGGTCGGCATGCTGGTCGACGACGACGAACTGGTCTGCCAGGACGCGGAGCACTCCGGCTTCCGAGTGGTCCGCGCGGCGCGCTGGGGCGCGTCGAGTACGACACCGGTGATGCGGGAGGCGCAGGAGCGCGAGGGCCGCACCTGAGGCGGCCGTCCCGCGATACCGGTCGGAAGAGGTCGGCGGCCGGGGGGACGGGGCAGCGGCCGGGTAGGACGGGTCGGCGCGCTCGGAAGAGGTCGGCGGCCGGATGGGACGGGTCGGCGGCCGCTCGGAACAGGTCAGTCGCCGTCCTCGAGGCGGAAGCCGACCTTCAGGCCGACCTGGTAGTGCTCGATCTGCCCGTCGACGATGTGACCGCGGACCTGCGTCACCTCGAACCAGTCGAGGCCCCGCAGCGTCTGGGACGCGCGGGTGATCCCGTTTCGGACGGCCTGGTCGACCCCGTCGTGCGAGGTGCCCACGATCTCGGTGACGCGGTACGTGTGGTTGGACATGTCTGTCGCGCTCCTCTCGATGCGTTCTCTCCACCGTGCCCCACCGGAACGCTTCCCGCGAGGCGTCCGGACCGGAGGGCCGCGCACACCGGCATGTCCCGCCGGACACCGCGGCATGGATGCGTTTTGGCCACACGCACGAACACGCCGTGAAGGCCCCGTGAGCGGACCGTGCCGGGCGCTCACGGGTTCTCCCTCGGCCGCCGGACTTGACCGGGCCTTTGGTGCAGACCAAAATCCAGCCACACACCCGTGCGAGCGCTGCGCGCTTCCCCCCACGTCGGGTCCATCCTCCGTGCCCCGCAGAAGGTGTCCTACGTGAAGAACCGCTCGTTCGCCCTGACCACCGCGCTCGTCTGTGCCGTCACGCTCGGCGGCTGCGGGGTCCTCCCCGGCGGTTCCGGCAAGACGACCGTGGACGTCTGGCTGATGCAGGGCAGCGTCTCCGAAGAGTTCCTCGAGCGTTTTACCAGCGAGTACGAGAAGGAACATCCGTCCGTCGAACTGGAGGTCACCTTCCAGCAGTGGACGGGCATCGGCGAGAAGGTCATGGCGGCGCTGGAGAGCGACGAGGCCCCCGAGGTCATCGAGGTCGGCAACACCCAGGTCGCCCGGTACGCGGAGAGTGACGCCCTGCGTGACCTGACCCTCGAGTCGGTCCGCGACCTCGGCAGCGAGGAGTGGCTGCCGGGCCTCGCGGAACCCGGCAGCATCAACGGCTCCCAGTACGGCATCCCGTGGTACGCGGCCAACCGGGTCGTCATCTACAACAAGGACCTGTTCGAGGCGGCGGGCATCACGGAACCGCCGAAGGACCGCGCCGAGTGGCTGGAGATGACCGAGAAGCTCGACGGCAGCGGCCGACAGGGCATATACCTCTCCGGACAGGACTGGTACACCCTCGCCGGGTTCGTCTGGGACGAGGGCGGAGAGCTGGCCGTCGAGCGGGGCGGCAACTGGGAGGGAGCCCTGCACACCAAGGCGGCGCTGCGCGGCATGGCCTTCTACCAGGAGCTCCAGTCGCACGGCGACGGGCCGAAGGACGCCGACGAGGTCACCCCGCCCCAGGAGAACGTCTTCGCCCAGGGGGACGTCGCGCAGATCATCGCGGTGCCGAGCCTGGTGCCCGCCATCGAGAAGGCCAACCCCGCACTCAAGGGGAAGCTCGGCTTCTTCCCCGTGCCGGGAAAGACCTCGGAGGCGCCGGGCGCCGTGTTCATCGGCGGCTCCGACCTGATCGTGCCGGAGAAGGCGCAGCACCGGTCCGCGGCCGTCGATGTGATCACGGCGCTCGCGAGCGAGGAATGGCAGACGGAACTCGCCCTGACGATGAACTACGTGCCGAACAAGACGACGCTCGCCGGCGTCATCGAGAACAACGAGGGCACCTCAGCGATGGCCGCCGGCGCCGCGAAGGGCCGCGCCACCCCCAACTCGCCCCAGTGGGCGGCGGTCGAGGCCGACAACCCGATCAAGCCCTATATGACGGCCGTCCTCCAGGGGCAGGACCCGGCACGCGCGGCGCGCACCGCCTCCGACAGGATCACGGCGGCGCTGCGTCCCTGACGGGGCCGTGGTCCCGCGACGGCCCGGTGGGCGCGCCGCGGGCCGGGCCGTCGGGCATCCGGACGGACGACGGCAGGTCCGGTCGACGGAGCAGCGGAGTCACGAACTCCGCATCCCCGCACCACGTCGCGGGACGCGACCCCGCTGCGGCCGCCGCTCAGCGACCGGCAGTTGCGGGTCCCCACATCCGCTCTTCACTGGGTGGTCATGTCGAATCCAGCCGGCCACGGAAGAAACAAGGAGTCGGGCCGCCGCACCCGCGGTCCGTCCTTCCGTCCGGCACAGGAGACCGCCATGCCCGCACCCCAGCTCGTCGCGACCGCCCCGATCTCCACCCGGGCCCCCGCGCCCACGCCCCTGCCGGCTCACGGCGACGAGCCCCGCTACGTGGTCTCGCTCGCCCGCGACCAGGAAGACGTCCGAGCCGCCCAGCGGCTGCGCCACCAGGTGTTCGCCGGAGAGATGGGGGCCCGGCTCGACGGGCCGGAGCCGGGCCTGGACACCGACGCCTTCGACGCCTACTGCGACCACCTGTTGGTCCGGGAGGCCGACACCGGCGAGGTCGTCGGCACGTACCGGCTGCTCCCACCGGAGCGCGCCCGGATCGCCGGCCGTCTCTACTCCGAGGGCGAGTTCGACCTCAGCCGCCTCGGCCCCATCCGGGACGACCTCGTCGAAGTCGGCCGCTCCTGCGTCCACCCGCTGCACCGCAACGGCGCCGTGATCGCACTCACCTGGGCCGGACTCGCCCGCTACATGACCCGCACCGGCCACAACTGGCTGGCCGGCTGCTGCTCCGTCCCCCTCACCGACGGCGGTGGTCTCGCGGCCGCGACCTGGGACACCGTACGGGAGAAGAACCTCGCGCCCGAGGAGTACTGGGTCACCCCGCACAAGCTCTGGAACGCCGACACCGCCATCCGCCCCGCGGGCCGCACCGAACTGCCGCCGCTGCTGCGCGGCTACCTCAGGCTCGGCGCCTGGGTGTGCGGCGCCCCCGCCCACGACGGCGACTTCAACGTCGCCGACCTCTACGTCCTGCTGTCCCTGCGCCGCACCAACCCCCGCTACCTGCGCCACTTCCTCTCCCTCGCACCCGTCCGATGAGCGTCTGGCTGCCCGCCGCACCCTGCACACCGGAGGGCTGCGCCACCCACCACGGTCCTGCGGCCGGCCCCGTCAGGGCCGCCGTCCGGCTGCTCGCGGGCCTGGCGGCCATCGCCTGCGGCGTACTGCTCGCCCCTCTCGCGGCGCCGCTGGGCGCCGCCCGCCGACACCGGCTGACCCGCTGCTGGTCACGGGTCGTGCTGCGGGCCTTCGGCGTGCGAATACGCGTCGTGGGAGTCCCGCACGGCCTGCGAAGCTCGCTTGTCGTGGCCAATCACATCTCGTGGCTGGACATCCCGCTGGTCGCCGCCGTGCTGCCGGGGCGGATGCTGGCCAAGAGCGAGGTGCGTTCCTGGCCCGTCCTCGGGCCGCTCGCCGCCCGCGGCGGCACCCTCTTCGTGGAACGTGACCGGCTGCGCACGCTGCCCGCCACTGTGGCGACGATGGCGGGCGCGCTGCGCGACGGGTCCCGGGTCGTCGTCTTCCCCGAGGGCTCCACCTGGTGCGGCCGTGGCCGGGGACGGTTCCGGCCGGCCGCCTTCCAGGCCGCGCTGGACGCGGGCGTGGCCGTCCAGCCCGTACGCATCACCTACCTGCCGACCGGGGCGGCGGCCTTCGTCGGTGACGACCCGCTGTCCACCTCCCTGTGGCGGGTCGCGACGGCCGGGTCGCTCACCGCGGAGATCCGGTTGCTGCCGCCGATCCTCCCCGGGAGCCGGCCCGACCGCCGCTCACTGGCGCTGGCGGCTCAGCTCGCCGTCGCGAGTGACAGGGCGAACCGGCCCTCCTCGTCCGTCCACCAGTGCGTCAGCTCCAGGCCCGCCGCCCGTAGTTCGGTCCGGACACCGTCCTGACGGAACTTGGCGGACACCTCCGTGCGCAGTTCCTCACCCGCCTCGAACGGCACCGCCAGATCCAGCTCCGGAATCTTCATGGTGAGGGCCGAACGCGCCCTCAGCCGCATCTCGATCCATTCGTTGTCGCTGTCCCACAGCGCCACATGGTCGAAATCGCCCGGGTCGACGTCCGCGCCCAGTTCACGGGCGAGGACGGCGAGCACGTTCTTGTTGAACTCGGCGGTCACCCCGGCCGCGTCGTCGTACGCACGCACCAGCACCGCCTCGTCCTTCACCAGGTCGGTCCCCAGCAGCAGGAAGTCGCCGGGATCCAGCAGGGCACGCACCGACCGCAGGAACACCGCACGCTCACCGGGGAGCAGGTTGCCGATCGTGCCGCCCAGGAACGCGACCAGCCGCGGCCCCGGTGTGCCGGGCAGCGCCAGCCCCCGGGTGAAGTCGGCGATCAGAGCGTGCACATTGAGCGCCGGACGCTCGGCGAGCAGCGCTTCCGCCGCCCCCGTCAGAGCGCTTTCGCTCACATCCACCGGCACATAGGTGTGCAGGCCGGAAAGAGCGTCGAGCAGGAAACGGGTCTTCTCCGAGGAGCCGGAACCGAGCTCCACCAGGGTCCGCGCCCCGGTCGCCGCGGCGATCTCCGGCGCCCGTTCGGCGAGGATCTCCCGCTCGGCACGTGTCGGGTAGTACTCGGGGAGCTTGGTGATCTCCTCGAAGAGCTCGCTGCCGCGCGCGTCGTAGAACCACTTCGGCGGCAGGGACTTGGGCGTACGGGTCAGGCCGTGCAGCACGTCGCCGCGCAGCGCGGCGTCCGTGGCGTCCTCGGGCAGGGTACGGGTCAGCAGGAACGGGCTCACTTAGGTCGGCTCCTTGAGCTCGGTCAGCAGGATCTCGGTGCGGGACGCGGTGAGTACCGTGCGGTCGGGCACCTCCTGCCAGAGGGGATCGTCGTCGTACGGCTCGGAGGCCACGACCGTGCGCCGGCCGGGATCGGTGAGATGCCAGAGGGTGTCGCCCCACGCGGTCGCGGCGATCGACGTGCCGTCGGTGAGGAGCAGGTTCAGCCGGGACTCCGGAGAGGCCGCGGCCGCGTCACGGACGGTGTCGGCGAGCGCCTGCCCCAGGCCGTCGCCCGCGCGCAGCCGGCGCAGCACCAGCGCCCACAGCAGCGCCGAGTCGTTGCGCGCCTCCATCGACAGCAATTCGTCCGCGGGCAGTGCCATGGCGAGCGCGCCCATGGAGGCGGGCCAGCCGCGCACCGCCCCGTTGTGGCTGAACAACCAGGGCCCGGAGGCGAACGGCGCCGCCGCGGCTTCGGCGTCCGCACCCGGCTCGGTCGCGTCCCGCACGGCGGCGAGCACCGCGGAACTGCGCACCACCCGCGCCAGGTCGGCGAAGGACAGGTCCCCCCAGATCGGCCCCGCACGCCGGTACCTGGCGGGAACGGGGTCGCCCTCCGCGTACCAGCCGACGCCGAAACCGTCGGCGTTGACCGTGCCGTGTCGCTGGCGCCGCGGCTCCCAGGACTGGTGCAGCAGGCCGTTCGGCGGCCCGACGAGCGCGGTGCCCAGCGGCTCCGACGGGCCCAGCACGGCTATATGACGGCACATCAGGAGAGCCCTCCCTTCCCGCTGCCCCGCTCCTGTGCGTCCCGCGCCGTACGGAAGCCGGAGAAGATCTGGCGGCGCACCGGCAGGTCCCAGTTGCGGAACGTGCCCCGGCAGGCGACCGGGTCGACGGCGAAGGAACCGCCGCGCAGCACCTTGTGCTCACTGCCGAAGAACACCTCCGAGTACTCCCGGTAGGGGAACGCCGCGAAGCCCGGATACGGCAGGAAGTCGCTCGCGGTCCACTCCCACACGTCGCCGATCAGCTGCCGCACACCCAGCGGCGACGCCCCTTCCGGATAGCTGCCCGCGGGGGCGGGCCGCAGATGGCGCTGGCCGAGGTTCGCGTGTGCCGCCGTGGGCTCCTCGTCGCCCCACGGGTAGCGCCGGACCCGGCCGGTGCCCGGATCGTGCCGGGCGGCCTTCTCCCACTCGGCCTCCGTGGGCAGCCGGCGCCCCGCCCAGCGGGCGTACGCGTCCGCCTCGTACCAGCTGACATGCAGTACGGGCTCGTCCGGCGGCACCTCCTCGGTCACGCCGAAGCGGCGGCGCAGCCACACGCTGCCCTCCCGCCGCCAGAACAGCGGAGCGCCGATGCCGTGCCGGCGGATCTGGTCCCAGCCCTCGTCGGCCCACCAGCGCCGCTCGCGGTAACCGCCGTCCTCGATGAACGTCCGGTACCGGCCGCAGGTCACCGGCACCGTGTCGATGTGGAACGCCGGCACGACGCGCTCATGCGCGGGCCGCTCGTTGTCCAGCGCCCACGGCTCGGTGGACGTACCCATCGTGAACACCCCGCCGGGTACCAGGACTTCGGTCGGCAAGCCACCGGTGTCATGGACGGGCGGCGGGGGCGCGGACAGCGCGGCCGGGCCCTTCCGCAGCTGATGGGTGATCAGCATGGTCTCGTCGTGCTGCTGCTCGTGCTGGGCGATCATGCCGAACGCGAAGCCCGCATCCACCAGCGGACCGCCCTCGAACGGTGTCCGCTCCAGGATGTCCAGCACCCGTCCGCGGACGTCGGACGCGTAGATCCGTGCCTCCGCGGGCGCCAGCAGAGGCAGCGACGGACGCGTCGCGCGCGGATGCTCGAAGGCGTCGTAGAGCGAGTCGATCTCGGGCCGCAGTGCCTCCCCCTTGCCGACGTTGCGCAGCAGCCACTGCTCCTCCTGATTGCCGATGTGGGCCAGGTCCCAGACCAGCGGCGACATCAGCGGGGAGTGCTGCGCGGTCAGGTCGTGGTCCTCGACACATGACGTGAGAGCGGAGGTACGGGTACGGGCCCGGGTCAGCGCGTCGACGGCCTGACGCCGCAGTTCGTCGGTCATGTGCGGTACTCCTCCCCCACGGAGGGAAAGCTCGGGTCGTCGGCGGGGCACCGGCCCCGCAGGACGTGGCGGTCGTTGAAGCGGGCGACGGCGCCGCGCACCGGCGCGGAGACGCCGAGCCGGTCCAGCGCGTCCAGCGCGGCGGCGAAACACGTCACGGCGGCGGCGTGCAGTTCCGGCTCTGCCAGCCCGTGCCGCGCCGCCGCCACCCACAACGGGTTGCGCGGAGCGGTGGCGTAGGCGTCCATGCACTCGGCGAGCGGCTTGAGGGCCCGGTACACGGTCTCCGTCGCCTCCGGATCGTCGAACAGCGCGGTGGTGACCGCCAGCGGCACCATCCAGCCGTCCTCGCCGGACTGTGCGTCGATCATGCGCAGCTCCAGATGGCCACGGGGCCGCACGGGCGGGAAGAGCGTCGTGAGGTGGTACTGGAGGTCCTCCGCCGTCGCCGCCCGCTCGGTGTCCGAGCGCAGCCACTCCCGGAAGGTGAGCCGGTCGGGAAGGGGCCAGGGGCCCTCCCGGGTGCGCACACACATCACCGGGGCGTCCAGGACGTGTGCCGTCCACGCCGAACGCGGCTCCGCGTCCAGCGGCGGCGCCGTGGGGCGCACCGGATCCAGCATGTTCCACACCGCTTGACGCGTGGAACGCCAGCCCGTGCGACGCCCTGCCAGCAGGGGGGAGTTCGCGAACGCCGCCAGCAGTACGGGGCCGAGCAGGTGGGCGAGCCGCCAGCGGCGGCCGTGGCCGAGCGGCCCGGGCTCCTCCTCACCGGCGTCCAGACACACCTGGACCGAGGCGGAACTGCACATCATGGCGCGCCCGAAGGGGCCGGACCGGTCGAGATACGCCTCCATCGCGTCGTAGCGCGGCTGGTGGAGGATGCGGCGGGGCGGATTCCAGGGATCCAGGCCCAGCCCGTTCAGAGTGAGGCCCGCCGTGCGGAGCGCCGCTCGTACGGCCGCCAGGTCGGCGGCTGTGGAGTCGATGCACTCCATCAGTGAGGCGGCGGGGCGCGAGCTGAGTTCCAGCTGGCCGCCGGGCTCGAAGGTGAGGGCCGAGTTCAGTGTCAGGGCGCGTACGTCGTCGAAGGCCGCCTCGAGGCGGTCCTGCGGCACGGGTTTCTCGGGCTGCTCCCTCGCGAGGACCAGCCACTCCAGCTCCACACCGACGGTGCGGGGAGGGCCGGTCTTGAAACAGATGCATCGGAGCAGGTCCTCGGCCTCGGGCTCGGACAGCGGACGGCCGAAGTCGCCCGTCCCGGGTGGATGCATGATCGACTCCTCCATTAGAAGGGACTCAGCCAACCTAAAGCCACTGCCGCGGCCACGCACAAGAGCGCCTTTGAAACGCCCCTCAGGAGGGGAAATGTATTTGCGGGCGTCACCTGCGGTTCTCGATCATGACGACATGAGTGCACGACTGCGGGGGATCGCGAAGGAGACCGAGGAGATCGTCAGGGCCGGGAAGTACCACCTGCCCGGCGGGCGCGAGGTGCGCATCGGGCAGGAGCTCGCCGCGGCGCTGGAGGGCACCCGGCTGTACGGGCCCGCCCCCGTTCCGGTCACGCCGGACACCGGCCGGGTGACCGCCTGCGAGGTCACGAACGAGAGCAGCACCGGGGCGGCCCGCCGGCTCACCGGCGCCGGGCCCGGCCCGGTCGCCGTCCTGAACTTCGCCTCCGCGCGCAATCCCGGCGGCGGCTATCTCAACGGCGCACAGGCACAGGAAGAGGCGCTCTGCCGGGCCTCCGCCCTGTACGCCACGCTGCTGCGGGTGCCGGAGTTCTACGAGCACCACCGGGCGGAACGCAGCGTCTTCTACACCGACCGGGTGATTCTCTCCCCGGGCGTGCCCGTCTTCCGTGACGACCGAGGCCGGCTGCTGGAGACGCCGTACACGGCCGGCTTCCTCACCTCGCCCGCGCCCAACGCCGGGGTCATCACCCGCCGCACGCCCGGTGAGGCCCACCGCATCCCCGCCGTGCTCGCCTCGCGCACCGAACGGGTCCTTGAGACGGCGGTGGCGGGCGGCTACCGCCGTCTCGTGCTGGGCGCATGGGGCTGCGGGGTCTTCCGCAACGACCCGGCGGCGGTGGCCCGGGCGTTCCACGGCCTGCTGACCGGCGAGGGCCGGTTCGCCGGCCACTTCGACGAAGTCGTCTTCGCCGTCCTCGACGGGTCGGGCACGTCCCCCAACCTGGGCGCCTTCCGCAGCGCCTTCGCGGACCGGCTCGGCGCGGGCACTCAGCTCCAGCCGTAGCGCTCCCGCAGCCGCCGTACGACCTGATCGAACCGGGGCCGGTCCAGCGCGCACGCCTCGCGGCGCATGCCCGTTTCGTGGACCCGCAGCACGCGGTCCAGATCCACCCACGACTCCCGCCCGGCGCCGTCCCACGGCCCGACGCCGATCGGCACCCACTCGTGGTCGTGGTCGTGGCGCTTGCTGGACAGCTGCACGGCGAGCAGCGTGCCGGCCTCCTCCCGGGCCACCACCAGCACCGGCCGGTCCTTGCCGCGGCCGTCGTTCTCCTCGAACGGTACCCACGTCCACACGATCTCGCCCGGGTCCGGATCGCCGTCGCGATTCGGGGCGTACGAGGTGCGCACCGCTCCGACGTGCGCCGGATCGGCCTGGGCGGTGGCGGTCGGCCCGGTGCTGCCGGGCAGGTCCGGGGCGTCGTCGGCGTGCAAGGAGCCGTGCGGGCGCGGTGCGCCGGGCACGGAGGTGATGGAATGCGTCATCCCGTCACCGTAGTGCGCGGCGGGCGGCGGGTGTCTAGCGTCGCCTGTATGAACACTCAACCGCAGCGCTTCGGGATCATCGTGATCCCGGAGACCGCAGAAGGCCAGGACCTCGCCACCCAAGCCCGCCACGCGATCCGCTCCGCCGTCGTCGACGCCACCGGCGAACAGGGCGCGTCCGGCTACCCGCGCTACGTCGGCGACGGCGTCGAGGCCGACATCGACCCGGAGACCCGCGCCGTGGAAGCGCTCCTGGTGGACGGCGCGGAACTGTCACTGGGCCTGGCGGCACGAGTGGTCGACGCGAGCGAGGCGTAGCGGGGGCGCCGCCCGGAGTGCCCGACGGGCCCGACGCATCCGATTCGCAGGACGGGCCCGACGAGCCCGTTTCGTCGGACGGCACGGCAGAACCGGCCCGTCCGGCGATCGAGGACACCGCGTGGACGCCTACGGGTCCGGGCGGAGCGGCGTACGGGTCCGGGGTGGGTCCGGTTTCGGGAAGGGGCGGGGTGGGGGCCAGGCCCACCGCAGACGGCCCGCCACGGCTTCCGTCATGCAGGCTCCACCGCGCCCGCCCCCGCAGGAGGCCCGCCCCGCCCCCGTCACGCCGGCCCCACCGTGCCCGTCACCACTCCCACCGCCCGCAACTCCGTCTCCACCCGCCCCGCCGTCTGCCGCAGCGCCCCCAGCATCGCCGCCCGCATCCCCTCCGCACTGCCCCGCCCCGCGTGCTGCGCCACGTTCAGCGCGGCCACCACCCTGCCCTGGCCGTCCCGTACCGGGACGGCCAGCGAACGCAGCCCCTCCTCCAGCTCCTGGTCGACCAGCGCGTGGCCCTGAGCGGCCACCTCGTCGAGGACGGCCGTCAGCAGTCCCGCCGAGGTCACGGTGCGCCCGGTCAACGCCGGCAGTTCGGCCGGCAGGGCGGGCCGCTCGCCCGCCGGCAGGCCGGCGAGCAGCACACGCCCCATCGCGGTGGCGTACGCCGGGAAGCGTGTGCCGACGGTGATGTCGATGCTCATGATGCGCACCGTCGGCACCCTCGCCACGTAGCGGATGTCGGGCCCGTCGAGGACCGCCAGCGACACCGACTCGCCGACCTGCCGCACCAGATCCGCGAGATGTGGCTGCGCGATGTCGGTCAGGCCGAGGCCCGACAGGCGTGCGCAGCCCAGTTCGAGGACGCGCGGCCGCAGGGCGAACCGCTGTCCCTCGGGACCCCGCCCCGCGTAACCGAGCTGCTCCAGTGTCAGCAGCGACCGCCTGGCCGTGGCGCGGGCCAGCCCCGCGGCCTCGGCGACCGCGGTCAGCGGCATACCGCCGCCGGGGTCCGCGCCCAGCGCACGCAGCACGTCGAGCCCGCGGGCCAGGGACTGCAGATACGCGGGCCCCAGCTCCCGCTTGGCCGCCGCCGACGAGTCGTTCGCCCAGGCCGCCACCGGGCGACGCTCCGGCCGCGGCGCGGCGAGCGATTCCTCCATCGCGCCACGCACCTGACGCAGCCGGGGCAGCACCGCTCGGGCCAGCGAGTCGGCCGTGTGCCGGCTGGTGTGACTGGCCACGCTCACCGCGCACACCGTCCGCCCGGCCGCGTCCCGCAGCGGCAGCGCGACCGTCACCAGACCCGGCTCCACGAGCTGCTCCTCGTACGCCGACTCGTATCCCGGCTGGTACGCCGACGTGTATCCGGATACCGGCTCGTACGCAGACCGGCCCGGCGACTGGTCCGACTGTTCGTCCGACTGCTCGTCCGACGACGCGAGTGCCGACTCCGGCCCGTCGCGAAAGACCGCGCCGGGCGCACACCGATCCGCCGGGAGCGCGTCCCCGACCCTGAAGCTGAGGTTCGTGGTGCGGCGGCTCGAGGCCCGTACGACGAACCTCACCAGGTCCCGATCGGGGACCGCGACGGAGATCGGCTCGCCGAACTCGTCCGCGAGCCGCGCCACCGCGGGGCCCAGCGCCGCAGGGACGCCGCTCGCCGTCAGATACGCCCCGCCGAGTTCCAGCAGCCGGGGCGCGAGCGCCACTTCGCGTCCATCGCCGCGTACCAGTTCCAGACGGGCGAGCGTGGTCACCACCCGGTCCACCGTGGAGCGGGCCAAGCCCGTCGTACGGGCGAGATCGCTGTGCCTGACGCGGTCCGCCGCCTCAGGAAGGCACAGGGCGCGCAGTACGGAGAGGCCGCGGTCGAGCGGACCCACGGGCGGGGGCGGGGGATGCGGCATGGAGCTCCTTGCGCGGCGGGCGCCACGGCAGGCCGTTGACAGCAGGCACGGCCGGGCCGAGACTCGGGCAGGCACAATTGTGAACCAAAGTTCACCAGACGAACAGCGCCACAACCGCCCACGGACAACCGCACCAACAACCGCACCAACAGCCGGACGGACCGCCGGACGAGCGGCCCGCCGGCCCGAGAACTGAACAGCCCGCCGCTCCAGGCCCTGGGAGAGAACCGATGAGCATCCGCGACGTGTACATCGTCGACGCCGTACGCACGCCGATCGGCAAGTTCGGAGGCGCGCTCTCCTCCGTACGGCCCGACGACCTCGCCGCGCACGTCGTGAGGGCTCTGGTGGACCGGACACCGGAGCTGGACCCCGTCCGCATCGACGACGTCGTCTTCGGTGATGCCAACGGAGCGGGTGAGGACAACCGCGACGTCGCCCGGATGGCGGTACTGCTGTCCGGACTGCCGGTCTCCGTGCCCGGCGTGACCGTCAACCGTCTGTGCGGCTCCGGACTGGAGGCGGTCATCCAGGCGGCACGGGCCGTCGCCCTCGGCGACGCGTCCGTCGCGATCGCCGGCGGTGTGGAATCGATGTCTCGCGCGCCGTGGGTGCTGCAGAAGCCCGAGCGCGCCTTCCCGGCGGGCCACCAGCAGCTCCACTCCACCACTCTCGGCTGGCGCATGGTCAACCCGAAGATGCCCGCCGAATGGACCGTGGCTCTCGGCGAGGGCGCGGAACTCGTCGCCGACAAGCACGCCATCACGCGCGAGCAGCAGGACGCCTTCGCCCTCGCCAGCCACCGCAAGGCCGCGGAGGCATGGGCGAAGGGCCTGTACGACGGCGAGGTCGTCCCGTACGGCGACGTGGACCTGCCGCGGGACGAATGCATCCGCGACACCACGTCCATGGAGGCGCTCGCCAAGCTGAAGCCGTCGTTCCGCACCGACGGCACGGTCACCGCGGGCAACGCCTCACCCCTCAACGACGGTGCCGCGGCGCTCCTCCTGGTCGACGAGGAGGGACTGCGGGCGACGGGCCGCGAGCCGCTGGCCCGGATCCGCGCCTCGGCGGTCACCGGAGTCGAGCCGCAGCTCTTCGGTCTCGGTCCGGTCGAAGCCGTCCGGCGGGCACTTGCGAAGGCGGACAGGTCCTTCGACGATCTGACGGCCTTCGAACTCAACGAAGCCTTTGCCGCCCAGTCGCTCGGCTGCCTGGCGGAGTGGCCGGAGCTGGACCTCTCGGTCGTGAACCGGCGGGGCGGCGCGATCGCCGTCGGCCACCCGCTCGGCGCGTCGGGCGCGCGGCTCGCCGGTTCCGTGGCCCACCAGCTCGCGGCAGCCGGCTCGGGGACCGGGATGGCTGCCCTGTGCATCGGCGTGGGGCAGGGGCTCGCTCTCGTCCTGGAGCGCTGACGCGGCGGGCAGTCGTCGGCACGCCGGCGCACACGGGCGGGGCGTGAGCAGACCTTCGTCCGCTCACGCCCCGCCCGTACGACTCACGGCGCGAGGTGCGCAGTCCCAAGGGCTCAGGCCCCGGCCTGGCCTCCCTCGGCGGCAGCACCCTGCTGGGCCTCGTCGATCGACTTGCGGACCTCGTCCATGTCCAGGGCGCGGGCCTGGCCGATGACGTCCTCGAGAGACGACTCGGGCAGCGCGCCGGGCTGGGCGAAGACCGCGACGTTGTCGCGCACGATCATCAGCGTGGGGATCGAACGGATCTCGAAGGCCGCCGCGAGCTCCTGCTGGGCCTCCGTGTCGACCTTCGCGAACACCAGGTCGGGGTGACGCTCGGACGCGCCCTCGTAGACGGGCGCGAACTGGCGGCAGGGACCACACCAGGAAGCCCAGAAGTCGATCAGGACGAAGTCGTTGTCGGTCACGACCTGATCGAAGTTTTCCTTGGTGAGCTCAACGGTGCTCATGACGCGCTACCTCTTCCTGACGTCCGGCGGACTCGCCCCGGACAACGGTGCCCGGGGCGGTGGTATTCCTGCCCCTGCCCATGTGGCCATCGCGCACACCCCCGATCAGACTGTCCCCATGACCCAAGCTGTGGAGTACGACGTCGTAGTGCTCGGCGCGGGCCCCGTCGGGGAGAACGCGGCGGACAGGACCAGAGCGGCGGGCCTGAGTACCGCGGTGGTGGAGAGCGAACTCGTCGGTGGCGACTGCTCGTACTGGGCCTGCATGCCGAGCAAGGCGCTGCTGCGTCCCGCCATCGCCCGGGCCGACGCGCGCAGGCTGCCCGGTCTGAGCGGCCAGGTGCAGGGCGCGCTCGACACCAAGGCCGTACTCGCACGCCGTGACGAGAAGGTGTCGCACTGGAGGGACGACGGCCAGCTCGACTGGCTCGACTCCATCGGCGCACACGTCTACCGGGGCAGAGGTGCTCTCCACGGACCGAGGAAAGTGGTCGTGTACGGACCGGAGGGCGAGCACTGGTCGCTGACCGCGCGGCACGCCGTCGTCGTCAGCACCGGCAGCCGGGCCGTCCTGCCCGATATCCAGGGCCTGGCCGGCGCCCGCGCCTGGACGAGCCGCGAGGCGACCAGCGCCCGTGAGGCGCCGGGGCGTTTGGCGATCGTCGGCGGGGGAGTGGTCGGCGTCGAGATGGCCACCGCCTGGCAGGCCCTCG
The DNA here is from genome assembly GCF_040706335.1 of Streptomyces sp. NPDC048389. Classification (NCBI taxonomy): domain Bacteria; kingdom Bacillati; phylum Actinomycetota; class Actinomycetes; order Kitasatosporales; family Streptomycetaceae; genus Streptomyces; species Streptomyces sp. NPDC048389. The sequence continues at coordinate 31,146 of NZ_JBEZKP010000057.1, forward strand.
GGTCGCAGGTGACCATGCTCGTACGCGGGGGGCGGCTGCTGCCCCGGATGGAACCGTTCGTGGGCGAGCACGTGGCCGACGGCCTCAGGGAGGCAGGCGTCACGATCCGGACGGACACCGACGTGACCGGCGTCGAACGCCCCGGCGGCAGCGGACCCGTGACGCTGGTCCTCGCCGGGGGCGAGCGCGTCGAGGCCGACGAAGTGCTCTTCGCGACGGGCCGCGCGCCACGCACCGACGCCATCGGGCTGGAGACCGTGGGCCTGGAGCCGGGTTCGTGGCTGACCGTCGACGACAGCTGCCGCGTCACGGGCACGGAGTGGCTGTACGCGGTCGGCGACGTCAACCACCGTGCGCTGCTCACCCATCAGGGCAAGTACCAGGCGCGTATCGCGGGGGAAGCCATCGCCGCGAGGGCGCGGCACGTCCCGCTGCTGGAGTCCGACCGCTGGGGCGCGCACTGTGCGACGGCGGACCATGCCGCGGTGCCCCAGGTGGTGTTCACCGACCCCGAGGCCGCCGCCGTGGGTCTGTCGCTCGCCGAGTCGGAACAGGCGGGGCACCGGGTGCGCGCCGTCGACTACGACCTCGCCTCGGTCGCGGGCGCGGGTCTGTACGGCGAGAACTACCGCGGCCGTGCCCGCATGGTCGTCGATCTGGACCGGGAGATCCTGCTCGGTGTCACCTTCGTCGGGCCCGGCGTCGGTGAACTGCTGCACTCGGCGACGATCGCGGTGGCGGGAGAGGTGCCCGTGGAACGGCTGTGGCACGCGGTTCCTTCGTTCCCGACGATCAGTGAGGTCTGGCTGAGGCTGCTGGAGACGTATCGGGCGGGCTGAGCCGGGGCCGTTCGCCGAGCGGAGCGGCCGGCCACGGGCCTCGGCTCCCGGAGCCGGCTGCGCCGCTGGAGCCGGTTCCGACCTGACGGGGTGCCCGGTGACAGAACTCGGAGACGGAGTGCGGACTCCCGGCGCCTCTACGGGAATAGGTTGTGTCCCATGAGCAATCTCGATCGTCAGGCCGGCCTCTCCGTATGCGGCGGTCGTGGGTTCGTCGTCGCCGAACCCGTCCGTGAACTCCTCAGTCCGCGCCGTGTTCCACTCGGCGAGTCGACCGAGGTCCGCCGCCTCCTGCCCAATCTGGGCCGGCGCATGGTCGGCGCATGGGCCTTCGTCGACCACTACGGTCCCGACGACATCGCCGACGAGCCCGGCATGCAGGTGCCGCCGCACCCGCACATGGGCCTGCAGACGGTCAGTTGGCTGCATGAGGGCGAGGTCCTGCACCGTGACAGCACCGGCGTGCTCGCCACGATCCGTCCCCGGGAGCTGGGGCTCATGACCTCCGGGCGGGCGATCAGCCACTCGGAGGAGAGTCCCCGGCCCCACGCCCGCTTCCTGCACGGTGCCCAACTGTGGGTCGCGCTGCCCGAACAGCACCGCCACACGGAGCCGCACTTCCAGCACCACACCGACCTGCCGCAGGTCACCGCCCCCGGCCTGAGCGCCACGGTCGTCCTCGGCACCCTCGACAGGGCGACGTCCCCGGGCACCGCGTACACCCCGATCGTGGGTGCGGATCTCGCCCTGGCCCACGGCACGGAGGCTCGGCTGCCGCTCGACCCGGACTTCGAGTACGCGGTGCTCGCCATGTCCGGTGAGGCCCACGTCGACGGAGTGCCGGTCCTCCCGGGCTCGATGCTCTATCTGGGCTGCGGCCGCACCGAACTCCCGCTGCGCGCCGAGTCCGACGCCGGTCTGATGCTCCTGGGCGGCGAGCCGTTCGAGGAGGAGATCGTCATGTTCTGGAACTGGATCGGACGGTCCCAGGAGGACATCGCACAGGCCCGCGAGGACTGGATGAACGGCACCCGATTCGGCGAGGTCAAGGGCTACGACGGCCCTCCGCTTCCGGCCCCGGAGCTGCCCGCGACACCGCTGAAGGCGCGGGGGAGGGTGCGCTGAGCTGCGGCTACGCCTTGTGGGGAGAGTCGGGTTCAGGGTCACACGGCCGTTCCGCTTCCGGAGGTCTGCGGGTAGGTGCCGCAGCCTCTTGAAGCGCCGCCCGGCCTTGAGGTGGAGTGCCATGTGAAGCAAGCTGTGATCAGCTCTAGTCGAACGAATGCTGACCCTTTGCTGACTCTACTGACGAGTAGTTAGATGTGTGGAGGGGAATGCTGGTGCACGCCTTCCCGGCAGGCGAGTGCCACGTCGAGGACTCCGTCCTGGTTCCTTTAGATGCGACAGGCGCCTCCAAGGATGGTCCCTCCGGGTGATGCTCCGGGTGCCGGTCCGGCGCGGCGGCTCGCGAGTGACGTTGTAGGCAGTCCACAAAGCGCGGTGACGGAGCCGCCGGGTTCGCGACGGCAGGCAGGACTGGGGCCGGTTATGTGGAGCCCCTTCTCTGGGCCGCGTGTCTCGACGGCAAAGGGTTCGGGTCGGTGAGGGCTGGCGCTGAGGTGCGGCGGAATGCGGTGGTGACGCGTCCGGCGGACGGTCTGGTCCTGCGGGTCTGCCCTGCGATGGACGTAGCCGGCCTTCTCCAGCCGGTTGAGCACCCCGGTCACCGCTCCGGTGGTGAGGCCGGCCTCCACCCTGCGGGACGACCTCCGTCGGTGGCACCACCCGCCGGAACAGCTCCCACGACTCGTCCGGCACCCGATCCTCGGCGAAACTCGCCATGCGCTGGACAGCGAGAGCGATTCGCCGGAAGAAGGTGTCTGACTTGACATCGCTTCACGAGCAGAGGCCGTTTGGGTGACGGTCCTGTCGGCATCCGCGGCCACCTCGCGTAACGTCGTTACGAGAAGGGCACCGACAGCTATTTCTGCCACCGCTCCACCGGCCGCGGTGCAAAAGGGGTGCTGGATGTCGATGACGAGTCGGCGCGGTCTGCTGGCGGGATCTGCGGGAGCGGTGGCGGCCGCCCTCGTGCCCGGCTCCTGTGTGGCAGGGGTGGACACGCCACGGGCGCGGCCGGTCACTACGGCCGACGGGCGCGCGGACTGGGACGCCTTGCGGGCGCAGTTCCGTCTGGAGCCGGGATGGGCGAACCTCGCGTTGTTCTACCTGGCCTCGCATCCGAAGGTGGTGCGGGACGCGGTGGATCATCTGAGCGCACAGGTCGACGCCAATCCTCTGGCGGTACCCACGGGGATGGCGTTGCCCGATGGTCCCACCGGATGGCCCCGAGTACGCCAGTCGCTCGCGGCCTACCTGGGAGGCCGGGCCGAGGACATCGCGATGACGGCGAGCACGAGTATCGGGCTGGGTGCCGTCTACAACGGCGTCGTGACCCGTCCGGGACAAGAGTTCCTGTTGACGGATCACGACCACATCTCCCATCGCACCGCCGCCCGGTTGGCCGCCGAAAAGCATGGCAACAGAGTGCGGCTGGTCTCCTGGTTCGCCGATCCGGCCACCGCGACGGCGGACGGCATCGCAGCGGCAGTCGGCGAGGCGATACGCCCGAATACGAGGGTCGTGGGGATCACCTGGGTGCAGTCCAGCACGGGGCTTCGGATGCCGGTGCGTGCGGTGGCCGAGGTGGTGCGCCGGGCCAATGAAGGGCGCAGTCCTGCCGACCGGTGCCTGCTGGTCGTCGACGGCGTGCACGGTTTGGCGGCAGTCGATGAGGATGCCGCCGGCCTGGGTGCAGACGTGGTGGTCGCCGGAACGCACAAATGGTTGTTCGGTCCAAGGGGAACGGGACTGGTCTGGGTGGCGCCGGACGTCCTCGAGCAGCTGCGGCCCACGTTCGTGAGCTTCATCGCGGGCGGGGGAGCAGCGCCCCTGTCACCCGGCGGTTTTTTGGCGTTCGAGCATGCCTTCGCCCTGCCGGTGGCGGTGGCGCTGCATGAGCAGCTGGGCCGAGCACGCGTCGCCACCCGCATCACACAGCTGTCGACCCAGGCGAAACAAGGACTGAGCCGCATCCGTGGAGTCACCGTGCACACTCCGGACGACGCGGAACTTTCAGCGGGCATCACCTGTTTCAGCGTGTCAGGCCACACCCATCAGCAGGTCGTCGACCACGCCGCTGCCCGCCGCGTGCGGTTGTCCACCTCGACCTACACCCGCATCGGCACCGCCGTCATCAACACCCCAGCAGAGATCGACACCGCACTCAACAGCCTGGCTGATCTCACCCGCTGAAAGCCGTTCTGCGCTTCCCCGGGTGCGTGGCTGGGCGTTCGGCTCGGCGTCCGGCGACGGGAGGGAGATGGTCCCGTGGAGCGCAGGGCGAGGAAGGCCCGCATGTAGCCGACGGTCACGTCCCGGCCGGGCCCTGACCTGGTCCATTCTCCTCAGGCATCCCCGACTGTCACTCGTACTCCCCAGATTCTCCTCAGAGAAGGGCCGCTGGGCGGGTGATGCCACACGCTGACCGGCGCGCCGTCGTCCGCTCCTCAACTGATCGGCTGGATCGGAGAAGACTCCGCACGCGGAGACCAGCGCCGTGACCCGCTCCAACCCCTGTCGATCCGCGAAGGGGTTCTGCGAGAACCGCAGTTCGGGCTCCCGGCTGCGCGTACTGACGGTCATCCCGCCAACGGCGAGGAAGTCGTCGCCGGGCAGTCTGGGCACAGAGGTTGAGCCTTCGGTCGGAACGCTGATCGAGGCCCGGCTTGGTCAGGAGAGGAGCTGGCGCACCAAGGCGTCGGCGGCCCACTGCTCCCAGCGGGCTGGAGTCCAGCCGCGCCGGGTGACGAGCAGTCCATAGGTCTCCGGGCCGAGCGCCGTCATCGTGATGTCGGCTGCCGTCGCGCTGTCGTAGTCATGCCGCAGGGCGCCCCCGGCCTTCGCCAGCAGTGCCTCGGCGAAGTGGAGCTGGACGGCATGCCGCTGTTCATGGTTGACCTGCCACAGCTCGGCGATCTCCGGATCGGCGGTCGCGGCGCCCCGTACGACCTCGAGGATCGGTGCGGCGCGCTCCAGGATGCGCCGGGCGCCTGCGGCCTGGAGGGCGAGCTGGGCGGCGGGGTCGGGCTCGTCGAGCACCTTACGGGCCCACGGCCGTTCCAGGGTGGCCACCGGATCGGAGTCGCCGGCGACAGTCGTGTCCACAAGCTCCTTCAGCAGCGCCCGCTTGCTGCCGAACGTGAAGTACACCGTCTGTACGCCGACTTCCGCGGTCCGGGCAATGTCCTCGACGGTCGTACCGGTCCAGCCCTTCTCGGCGAACAGGCGGGCTGCGGCGTCGAGCATCCGCTGCCGGGTGCGTCGGGCCTTCTCCACCCGGGTCAGCGATGCGGCCACTGGCTCTCCTCGTTCATGGTCGCTTTGACTGTAGTGACACTACAGTGTATTTCACTAGAGCATGACTACAGTGAGATCTGGGCGAGTTCTGGTGGTCGGCGGCTATGGCGCCGTGGGTGCGACGGTGACCTCCACGCTTGCCGACTGGTTCCCCGGCCGGGTCGTCGTGGGCGGGCGCGATGAGGTCCGGGCGCAGCAGCTCGGCGGGGTGCGCGTGGACGTCACGGACCCGGCTGACTTCCGACGGGTACTGACGGGCCTGGGCGGCGTGGTGGCGGTCGTCATGTGCGTGGAAGCGCCTGACGCCGGTATCGCGCGCATCTGCCTTGAGCGTGGCGTGCACCTGCTCGACATCGGAGCCACCAGGCGGCTGCTCGACGGCCTGGCGGACCTGCATGACGTGGCGGTGGGGAGCGGAGCCACGGCCGTGCTCAGCGTTGGCGTCGCCCCCGGACTGACCAACCTCCTCGCCCGCAGGGCGCATGAGGCGGTCGGCGGGGCGGAGCGCATCGACCTCACGGTGCTGCTGGGCGCAGGCGAGCGACACGGTGCCGACGCGGTCCGCTGGACGGTCGAGCACCTGGCCGAACCGACGACGGCCGGCCCGCTTCGCACCATGCTGCCCGGGTACGGGACGCGCACCGCGTACCCGTTCCCCTTCTCCGACCAGCACACCCTCTCCCGCACGCTTGGAGTCGGGCAGGTGACGACCCGCCTGTGCCTGGACTCGCGGCCGCTGACCACCGGGCTCTTCGCGCTACGGCGAGCAGCCCGCAGGTCGGCGGTGCGCCGAGCTCTGACGGGCCTCTTCACCCGGATCCACGTAGGGCGTGACGGCTTCGGTGTGCGGGCGGACGCCCACCGCGGCGACCTTCATGCGGCATACGCCCTCACTGGCCAGGCGCAAAGCCGCGTCACCGGACTGGTCGCGGCCCACGTTGCCCGAGAACTCCTCACAGGGTCGCTGCCCCTCGGGGTCCACCACATCGACCAGCTGCCCGCTCTGGCCTCGCTCCCGGAGTCCCTGGCAGAGCACGGAGTCGTCCTCCATCGCCTCGACGGGGAGCCGACGCGTTGACCAGGCCCCCCGTAACGCCTACGGCCGTCGTTACGGAGGCGGCAGACCGGCGGCGCCGCCCTCGTGGGAACCGCCACTGACCCCGCTGCCGCGGCTCCGGGGGTCCCTGCTGGCGGATCGGGCGGGTGCCCGTCAGCGGGTGCTCTTGGCGAGAAGCGGCAGGTCGTGCGCGAAGTCTTCGACGGTGGTGCCGCTGGTGTAGACGACGTGCGCCTTGTCGTCGGCGAGGAGGGAGGCGGCGACCTGGGCGCCGTGGGCGGAGGTGACGGTGCCGTCGTGGCGCCTCTTCGGGTCCTCGACCGAAATTCCGAGACTCAGCGCGGCCTTCTTTACCCGCTCCAGGTCTCCGGAGAGACCGGTGAAGTTGGGTCCGAACCCGGCCAGCCACTTCTTCAGACTCTCCGGGGTGTCCCGCTCGGGGTCGGTGGTCACGAACACCACCCGGACACTGTCACGGACCTCGGCGGTCTGCTTGGCCAGTGCGACGGAGATATCTCCCACGGTGGTCGGGCACACGTCAGGGCAGTTCGTGTATCCGAAGAACACGAGCGTCGTCTTGCCCGCGGTCTGCTTGCGCAGGTCGAACGGCTGCCCCGCGCCGTCGGTCAGGACCAGCTCGGGCTTGGCGAACGGGTTCTCCAGCGCGTTGCCGCGGTAGGGCGAGTTGCCGGCCGAGGTGAGCGCCACCGGCTTGTCCTGCCCGTGGTGAGGCGCCTCTGCCGTCCCGCAGGCGGTGACGGTTGCCAGAACGGCGGCGCATACGAGGACGGCGGCGGTCGTTCGTCCGGCGGGCAGGAGGGTTCGGGCACCGTGGTGACCTGGCGCCTGCGCAGCCGCAGTCCGGCGATACCGAACTTCCGCATCACCCGCCCGACACGCTTGTGGTTCACGCGCTCGCCGTCGTCGCACAGCTCGGCGGTGATCCGCGGGCGGCCGTAAGTGCCGTCCCACTCGGCGTGTACGGCCCTGATCCGCTCGGCGAGAGCGACGTCGGCCCGCTTCCGGGCGGCGCGGGCCGTGCGGCCGGCCCGCCACTTGTAGAAGCTGGAACGGGCGACCTCCAGCACCTGGCACAACCGCTTCACACCGAAGGCGCGGTGGTGGTCCTCGATGAACTGGCAGCGGTTGGTCACCAGCTCATCTCTTGTGCGAAAAACTTCGTCGCCTTACGGAGAATGTCCCGCTCGGTGGCGAGCTTCTGCATCTCCTTGCGCGCCGCTGCCGGCTCCCGGCGCAGGGCCTCGTTCTCGGCCTGTAGTTCCTCGGCCGTCGGCGGCGAATCCACCGTGTTCTTCTCCGTGCTCGTCGTACTTTCCCGGCCGCGCCGGGCCCGCTCGGCCCGCACCCAGTTACGCAGCGTCTCCCGGCTGATCCCCAGATCCTTCCCGATGCCCTCGAAGGTATGGCTCGGGTCCGACAGGTACAGCGCGACAGCGTCCGCCTTGAACTCGGGCGAGTAGACCTTCATCACCATAAAAGATGCCTCCTGCCCGGCCCCTGCCGGGGCCGGAGTCAGAGGTGTCCACCACTCGGGGACAGGTCCCGCCACGATGTTGTTGACGTTGACCGCTGCAGCCTCACCGTTGCGTAGGCCGCAGCCGCTCATGAGATCCACTACGAGTTTGAAGGCGTCGTCCCCCGCTCTGCGAAGCGTCTGGAGCTGGGCGGGGGAGGGGATGACGGCACGCTTGGGGTCGTACTGCGGTGGCTTGACGCCCAAGAGGGGGTTGCCGTCGAAGAGCCGCAGACGATGTGCGTCCAGGAGTATCGACTTCAGCTTGTCGTAGGCGTTCGACTGGGCTGCGAGGCCCACGCTGTTGCGTTCCATCGACCGGATGAAGCCGTCCACCACCTTGTGGTCGAAGGTGCTCATCCGACGGGTCGTGAGGGCGGGGAAGATGTGGTGCTGGAGGAGTGAATCGAGGTGGCTGAGGGAGGCCGCGGCAAGGTGACGCCGGCCGGCCTTCCACTCGGCGGTGTACTCCCGGAACCGCATCTGACCGTACTTCCCGATGCGTTCGCTCTTCGCCGTGTTCGCCGGAGCGGCCTTCTTCGCTTTGTGGACACTGGTCAGTCGACTGATGGCATCGTCTTGTGTCAGGAAGCCCGACTCCTCGACCTGGTTGCCACCGGGGCTCCTGTACCGGACCTTGTAGAAGTGCGGGCACTTCGCCCAGCGGGACGTGGGGTGCTCGCAGTCCTTGTAGTACGTGCCCATTCCTCGGGCGAGTGCCTTGGCCGCCATGCGCCTGGGACTCCTCGGATGCTGATGCTGACGGTTTGCTGACCGTCAGCGATCCGAGACCCACTTGACCTGCGAAAACGTTCCTGTGTTGCGACTTGTTCTAAAACTGGATCGGACGGTCCCAGGAGGACATCGCACAGGCCCGCGAGGACTGGATGAACGGCACCCGATTCGGCGAGGTCAAGGGCTACGACGGCCCTCCGCTTCCGGCCCCGGAGCTGCCCGCGACACCGCTGAAGGCGCGGGGGAGGGTGCGCTGAGCCGGGGCAGTGCCTCGGACCTGCGTCGGATGATCCGGCCTCATCGGTGATGAAGCGGTGCGTTCCTGCCCGAGTGTCCCGGCGGCGGCCGCACGGTTCTCGCCCGACGCCGGCGGCCGTGCGCTCCGGCATGCCCGCGTCCCGTTGCGGTGCAGCCGAGCGCGAGACCGCTCAAGCGGAGGTCGGACGGGGTCGGCTTCGGTGGGTGGCGTGACGGCCGGGCAGGTCGTAGGCCAGGGCGGCGGGAATGGCGTCGAACGCTTCCTCCACCCGTCGGGCGAGGGCCTTCGTGCCGCCGTGGCCGCGTTGCCTGCCGCCGCCGGGTGTGCGTCCGGCGACCCAGTTGCGGGCGCCGCAGCGCCAGGCGCTGAGGGCGAACTCGCCGAGGAGGCGCAGCCGGACGTCGTCGCGGCTGTCGATGCCGAGCCGTTCTTCGAGGAGTTCGACCAGGCGTTGCTGGGCTTTCATGGAGGACAGGATGCTGTGGTCGCGCAGGACGGGAGTGCCTGCTGCGAGTCGGCGCGTGCGCAGGAACCGCTGGTCCCAGTCGTCGGGCATGGAGAGGATGGCCGCGGTCAGGGCGGAGCGCAGTGCGTCGAGCGCGGGTTCGGTCGCGGTGCGTTGTGTGAAGTGGGCGATGCAGGCGTCCCAGAGGTCGTCCTCGGCGGCCATGGCGACGTCTTCCTTGGTGCCGTAGTACCGGAAGAAGGTGCTGCGGCCGATCTCCGCGTGCGCGGTGAGCTCCTCGAGCGTGACGCGGTCGAAGCCCCGGTCACTGAACAGGGTCAGTGCGGCGTCGGCCAGTGCGCGGCGGGTGCGCTGCTTCTTGCGTTCGCGCAGCGGCAGGGAACTGTCCTGAGGGTCGGTCCGTGTGGGGTCCACGGGGTCAGGTTACCGAACCTGCAGTCAGGCTTGAATGGTACTGGAGTCATATTGGAACGCATGGCAGGCTGATACTCAGTCTCAGTTCTTTGAGGTTCCGGGATCGGGCTTCGGCCTGCCCAGGACTCGGCGTGTGAGGAGAGTTGTCGTGATTCGGCGTACCGACGCGCCACCGGGCGTCCCCCGGACCGATACCCACACCACGGTGATCACCGCCAGTCACGTGCGCGATGCCCCGGCCCGACCGGCCGCAGCCGATGCGGCGGCGCGGGCACGGCGAACCGAGGCGTGGTCCGACGGACTGCCGAGCCGTTCTCCGTTCACGAGCATCGACGGGCACGCGTCGACGGCGCACGAGCAGTGGTGACGAAGGACGTGCCGCCGACGCCGGGATCACTCGCCGCCCACTTCCACACGAGCGTGGACGGCACGCGGGTGTTCAACGCCGCCGAGTGGAACGACGAGCACGCCCGCACCGACACCGCGGCCGCCCCGCAGCGTATCCGGAGCCGTATCACCGGGGACGCCCCGGGCGTGCGCCGCGGCGGCCGTCGATGCCGGCATCCGCACACTGCACTGGCTACGGGAGACGGGGACGATGCACGCTGACATCGCGAGGGAAGGCAGGCCGGCGGGGCGGGGAGCCCTGACGGTTCTGCTGCTCGCCTCCACGCTGGGAGTGATGGGCGGTGCCACGATCGCCCCGGTGATCGAGGTGATCCGGCAGGCGCTGGAGGTGGGCTCGACGGCGGCAGGGCTGGTGCTGACCTCGCACAGCCTGGCCATCGCCGTGGTCAGCCCACTGGTCGGCCGGATCACGGACCGCTTCGGTGTGCGAGTGCCGCTCGCGGTCGGGCTCGCGGTGTACGGGATCGGTGGGGGTGCCGGACTGGTCATTGATTCCTATCCCGTGCTGTTCGCCTCCCGGCTGCTTCTCGGTGCGGGAGCGGCGGCGGTGTTCACCTGCTCGACCGCCGCCCTGCTGGGCTTGTGCCGGGGCGGGATGCGGGACAAGGTGATGGGCTGGCGGACCGCCGCCACCACGGCCGGAGGGTTTGTGTATCCGCTGGCGGCGGGGGTGTTGGGAAACCACTCCTGGCATGCGCCGTTCGCGATCTACCTCATCGGCCTGCCCCTGGGGATCGCCACCCTGGTGGCTTTGCCCGGTGCCGGCGCGGTGAGCGATGAGCGCCAAGGACCTCGGGCGTCGCGCGGTGGTGCGCTGCGGCTGCTGCGCGAGAATCCTCTGATTCTGGGCCTGTGCGGACTGTGGGTGGCGACCACCGGCCTGATGATGGTGCTGGCCGTGTCGCTGCCCCGCCGCCTGGACCAACTGGGGATCCACGACACCCTGGTGGTCGCTTTGTACGGCACCGTGCTGGCATCCGGCGCGGCCGGCCTGATCGGTCTCACGTACGCCAGACTCACCGCACGCCTCGGGTACGCGGTGCTGATGCGGATCGCAGCCGCTTCATGGACCGCGGCGCTGCTGGTCTTCGCCGTCGCCGACCATGCGGCACTCCTGGTGCTCGTGCCGGTGCTCACCGGCATCGGCAGCGGTATCACCATGCCCACGCTGACAGTGCTGGTCGACCATGCTGCTCCACCGGAACAGCGTGGTACCGCGACTGCTGTCCAGGCCACCGCCCTGTTCGGTGGGCAGTTCGGCTCGCCCTTGGTGTTCGGGCCGCTGATCGACGCCACCTCCGTCACCACGGGCGCGCTGGTCGCCGCCGCCGGTACCGCAGGCATCCTCCTCGCCCTCTTTCGGCTCCCCGAACCCGTCCGGGCCGACGAGGAGCACGCAGACGAGGAGGCCGAGCCCGCGGCGGCGTGCAGGGACGAGAGGCGTTAGACCGAACCGGCTGCCCCCACGGGCTCCGCGAAGCGCTCCCGACGGACGCGGCCGGCCTCGCTTTTCCGGCAGGTTGGACCTCGTCCGCGGTGCCGGGGCCACGGCCGACGGGGGCCTGGCACCCGCAGCCATTGGGGCAAGGGACCGGCTGGAGCGAGACATCGTCCAGCCGTTCCAGGAGGCGGGGCACAAGAGAGGCTCGGCCCGTGAACGTGCCCTTCGGCTGTAGCCGCCTGCCTATGCGCCTTCGCCCAGGGCCCGGGACCGGGGGCCGGTGTTCCGGTGAGGCGGTGCACGGCCCGTGGAGCCGCGGCGGCCCTGCACTTCCGTCCCGGGCCACCGTCGCGCCACCCGTTGGATCGCGCCGCCTACGGCGCGGCAGGGCTTTTGCGTGCGACGTAGACGGTGTTGGTGGCGGTGCCGCCCTGGAGCGGATTGTCGAAGTCGACGACGTGGGCCTCCGACTCGGCGAACGCGTCGGCCAGTACGGTGCTGAAGTCGTTCTCGGGCGGATCGTTGGACCACAGTGCGAAGACGCCGCCGGGTCGCAGCCGGTCGGCGAGGGCGCGCAACCCGGCAGGCCGGTAGAGCGCCTCGTGACGGGGGTGCAGGACCTGACTGGGCGAGTGGTCGATGTCGAGCAGGACGGCGTGGAAGCGGCGGTCCGGGTCCTGCGGGTCGAGGGCGCCGCCCTCGCCCGCGCCGGCGAAGAAGTCGCCGTGGACGAGGCGGCAGCGCGGGTCGGAGACCAGGCCGGGGCCCAGTGGTACGAGGCCGCGCTCGTGCCAGCCGATCACTTCGGCGAGCGCGTCGACGACGATCAGCGAGCGCACCCGGGGGTCGTCGAGGGCGGCCCGTGCGGTGTATCCGAGGCCGAGACCGCCGACGGCCACGTCCAGTTGCGTGTCCGGCAGCGCCGCAAGGCCGAGGCGGGCGAGGGCGATCTCGCCCGCCGTGAAAAGGCTGGACATGAGGTACTCGTCACCGAGTTTCACCTCGTACACGTCCTCACCCGACCCTGGGTCGCGCCGGCGCCGCAGACAGATGTCACCCATCGGCGTCGGCTTCCAGTCGAGCTCGGCGAAACGCGCGCTCATCCCTGCTCCGTTCCTTGTTCGCTGCTGTTGCGTGTGGCGTTCCGCGTCGCCCACCCGGGGGTGGTGCCGGATCGTGCGGGTCTCGTCAGGCGTCGATGATGACGGGGATGATGAGGGGTTTGCGGCGGTAGGTGCGGAAGGCCCAGTTGGCGACCGTGCGGGCGATG